>NZ_PDZH01000318.1 GCF_002735695.1 Chitinimonas sp. BJB300 | reverse complement strand
CTGATCGACTTCCTGAAGACGCTGTGATTATGTGAAGGTCGGAATCCCCGCCTGCCGCTATCCATCAGCATTTGGCAGTCATTCCGGCCTGCAACTTTCCATAATCGCTGGCTTTGCATAATCGGCCTTATGCAAAGCTTTCCATAAGGCCGAGGACCGGACCTTCAGGAATACCCGTCTGAATTTCCGCTATTGGCTGTTTGCTGCCTGCCAGATTTAGCAACAGACTTGCAGATTAATCAAATGGGCGAATAGAGATATTGTGCTTTCTCCAGAGATCCACGCTCATCAAGTTTGGCAGTGGCGGGTACTGCCCCAAATCTTGGATGGCCTGGATAGCGGCAGCATCGTACTCACTGTTTCCGCTGGACTTCTTTACGATGACTTCATCTTTCCTAACAGACATATCATCGTTTAGCCTAACTTCAAGCAATGTGATGGGATTGTCTTCTTTGTTCCTGGGCTCGAATTTCATGGAGGCCCGAATCTGTCCACGAAGTGTTTGAATATACTTTTCAGCGACAATACGCCTCTGATCTTCTTCCTGATCTTCTTCCTCAATTCGAAGATTTAAAGGGATGCGTAACCGGCCTTTTACACTACTGCCTTGTGTGTGGCTAAGGTATTGGGCCGAGAAGACCACAAGCCTCTCCACCTCTGGCGAGCAATCTGACCGGCTTAAGGCGATATTGCTAAATCTATTGTCAGTATCAAAATCAGCTGCTAACTGCAGATTGCATTCTCGACGCTCGTCTAAGCCCCAGGCTGTAGCTAGATTTGCCTTGAGTGTTGATTGAAACGCGGTAGTGTTTAGTTTCACTTTTTCCGATGTTGGCGAGGGCGTGCCGTTCATGCTTGCATAGGTCATGGTGGGAACCAATACAGCAAGCACTAGAAATCCTAGTTGCATTAAATTGGTCTCAGAATTGTGAAGGTCGAGATTTGGGCACCTCGAAAAACCTCTCATCCATGGCATGATTCTGACATCCCAAAGTCAGCCCTCCCATCATGATCAAATCCAGTCTGTTTGCCAGTGAAGAACGTGAAGCCAAACTTGATCAGCTGGGCGA
>NZ_PDZH01000317.1 GCF_002735695.1 Chitinimonas sp. BJB300 | reverse complement strand
TGCTGCCGTCCTTCCACCCTTTGGCTTGGGCAATATCGCCGACCGCACGGAAGCCGATCTCCCCAACAAGCTGGCCGATTTCAACCTGCTCTTCCACCTTCTTGGCATCGAAGATGCGTTCAAGCTTGCCGTTGGCGTTGGTGGTGTCGCGGCTTAGGCCGGCGAGGCTATCCTGGCCTGTGGTCTGGTCTTGCAGTACTTCGATGGTGCCGGCAGCGATGGCGCTATGCGTGGTGCCTTTGGCCCGGTCATGCACCGGTACGGTGATGTTGGGTTTGGGGGTGCCTCCGCCCGCCGTATCGAACGACAGGGTGCCGCCCACGGCGGTGTATTCGGCTTTGTTGGTGATATCGCCAAACCCGATCGTCTGGGTACGCAGGCGATTCAGGCTGGGGTCGGCTTCACTGGCGATGACTGCGCCATTGAGTTGGGTATGCCCACCCACCTCGATATCAAACCCACCCTTGCCGGCATACAACCCGGTTTGTTCCTGCACGCTGGCGTAGTCACTGCGGGTTTGGCTGTAGGTCAGGTTGCCACTGGCGCCGGTGTCATTACCCTGAACCGCCACCCGGCCTTCCAGCTGGCCGCTGAGGCTCTTTTGCCGATAACGGTCGACATCCTGTTCGCTGGTCAGCGTCAGGTTGCCGCCCACCTTGGCCCTGATAGCGTCGGCTTTGGCAATGGTGCCGCTGAGGTCGGTATTGCGTCCACTCTTGATCGTCAGGGTGCCGCTGGCATTAAGGGTGTTTTCTTCATGGGTGAGGCTGGAGAGGGCGGTGCTGCTTTCGCTGTACTCCAAGGCGGTATAAACCCCCCAACCACCGCTGCTACCACCCTTGCCCGATTGCCCGCCGGCATACAGGCCGACATCGGCCGAGTAGCGTTTGCTCTTGCTTTCAGTGCTTTGGTTGGCTGCTTGGCTCTGGCCAATAAAGTCGCGCTTGGCATCAATGACGATGTCCTTGCCCTGGGTTTGCAAGCCCTTGAGCAGGATATCGCCGCCGGTGTCGCCCTTGGCGTCGGCCTCGCCCCCTGTAGCTTTGAACTGCAATGTGCCGCCATGTGATACCGAGGATTTGCGCACGGTTTCGCCATG
>NZ_PDZH01000316.1 GCF_002735695.1 Chitinimonas sp. BJB300 | reverse complement strand
TCGTCTGGCTGGTCATCGCACTGGCAATGTACCGGCATGAATCTATCCCCCAGGTGGTAGCGCATCTGGATCTGGCGCTGCCTGACGAGGTGATCCCCGACCTCGCCAAGAGCGCCTTAACCCAGGCACGACAGCGGCTTGGCCAGGAACCCTTGGCACAACTCTTCGCCCTGTGCGCTCTCAGTTGGGACGACCGCCACCTGTCGAAACCGGGGCGGCGCTGGCGTGGTCTGGCTCGCTATGCCATTGATGGCAGCACCTTGCGCACATCAGACACGCCAGACAATCGCCAGCATTTTGGTGCTCAAAACTATGCCTCTGGCGCGGTCGCCAACTATCCGCAGTTGCGGCTACTGACCTTGACCTCGCTGAGTACGCATCTGGTGCGCGAGACCGTGTTTGGCGAATACGGCAAGAACGAGATGCGTTATGCCCAAGCGTTGCTGCGGTCCGTTCCAGATCACTCGTTGACGGTCTTCGACAAGGGCTTCTTCAGCGCCGAGCTGTTATTGCAGCTCCAGCAGGGAGGGACCGAGCGCCATTGGTTGATTCCTGCCAAGCGCAACAGCCAATGGGAGCGGCTCGATCCCCAGCCCTCCGACTACCGGGTCCGCATGAAAGTCTCCCCGCAGGCGCGCGAGGCGAACCCAGCCCTGCCGATGTACTGGGAGGCGCGGGCGATCGAGACAGTGTCACGCCATGGTCAGCGACGTATTCTGCTGACCTCGATGCTCGATACCCGGCATTGGCCGGCCAAGGAGATCGCCGAGCAGTATCAGGCGCGATGGCGGATTGAAACCAGCTACCGGGAACTCAAACAGGACATGCTTGGTGACGCACTGACGTTGCGTAGCGGCACCCCACAGACCGTACGACAGGAAATGTGGGGCGCACTCCTGGCCTACAACCTGGTGCGGCTGGAGATGGCGGAAGTTGCGAGTGAGGTGGGGGTGATGCCGACCGAGCTGAGCTTCACCGTAGCGCTGCACTACTTGCGCTACGAATGGAGCTGGATGGCGACCAGCAGCCCGGGTACGTTGCCGGCGCGCCTGCGGCGTCTGCGCGAACGGTTGGGTGACCAATTGCTGTCCAAACAACGACGGGGGCGCGAATGCCCCCGTGT
>NZ_PDZH01000315.1 GCF_002735695.1 Chitinimonas sp. BJB300 | reverse complement strand
TGAATGCCTGAGCATCAAGACGCAGAAGAACCCATTCGCACTTTGCCGCAAGTTACTGATCAACGCCTCCCGCGCGGCTTATGATCAGTTACAGCTGCTTCTCGCAGCTACTGCGTAACATCAGTGATTAATCCAAGACCACCACGGGATCATTCAGTCGTAATACACCTTGGCTTCGCGCCACAAGATTGACGCCAAATATTGTGCCGCTCTCGCTGCGTCGATAAGTATTCAGCGCCTCCAACGGTTGGCGTTCCGCATGCAGAGTGGCGCTGTCAGGATCAACCGTCGTGAAAATACAACGTGCGCATGGTTTTACGTTTTCGAACATCACGTCACCGATACGAATATGCCGCCAGTCATCCTCGGCATAGGCATGTTCAGTATTTATTACCAAATTAGGCCGAAAGTGGCGCATGGTCACCGGCTGGCTAAGCCGAGTATTCAAGTCAGCCAGCGAAGCACTGCCGATTAAAAGCAAAGGGTAGCCATCAGCAAATCCAACCGGTACCGTAGGATCAATATTGGAGCGGCGACTCGTGTCTGTGCCGATATATACCAAACGGCAAGCCACGCCTAAAAAGTCAGAGAACCAAAAATCCGCATTCCAACTCCCCGTCTGTGCGTCGAACGCACTACGCCATACAACCACAGGTAAGCGTTCCACCATCTCCTGATGCTCCACGCGTAATGTATCCGCACCACGCGCAGAAAAAGTGGCACCAGCTTCATCCGCTACCACCTCAATCAATACCAACTTCGGGTACTGCCGGCCAGTCATGAAATTGCCGTCTATATCAATCAACATCCACCGTCGATCATGTTCCAGCCCCATGGCTTCAACCAGTGCACTGTCCAGCCTATTTCCCCGGCAAGACTTAAGAGGATGGATATAGATCTCGACAAGTTGCATGGGGGACTCACTCAAGATAAGCAGCGACAAGAAAAAACGCCATAAATCATAAGGCACCACCCCGCATTGAGGCAGCATTCAAATCTACTTATTCACCCGGCAACTAAGGGTTGATTTATTGGTGTCCGCCCCCAACTGATAGAAATGGACAAAGAAGACGGACGCAAGCTGTCGCGGCAAGAACAGCACGAAAGGCGCAAGCAAGCTGTGAGGCT
>NZ_PDZH01000314.1 GCF_002735695.1 Chitinimonas sp. BJB300 | reverse complement strand
AGCATCCCGACTGGCTCGACGGGATTGAGGGGGCACCGTTCTGTTACGCAGAAGGGGCAGCGAATGCCTTGACGCCTTATCCCACAGCAACGGGCTCCCTAGCCCTTCGCGTTACCTTGAAACCCGCCCTGGCGGCGACCGAGTTACCGCGCTTCTTGGTCGAGGACTATGCCAGCGCGATCCAGGCCGGTGCCTTGGCGATGCTGTATCTGCTACCCGGCAAGGCATGGAGCAACCCGCAAGCCGTCGGTACGCAGATGGCGTTATTCAACGACGGTGTGCTGGCCGCCCGCGATAGGGCACAACACGGCAAGCACGGCGCCCCCATTCGCACCCAACCGCATTTCTTCTGATGAATATCCACATCCCCCAATTCGGCGGCATTGCGCCCAAGCTCAATACCAGCAAGCTCAGCGACAGCGGCGCACAGGTGGCGGAGAACTGTCGCCTGGATGGCTTGGACCTATCGGCACTGCCGGGGCCGGCCACGGTCATTGCCAGCCTGCCCAAGGTGGAAACGGTGCGCAGTCTGTTCCGTTTGCGCCATGCCACTGATGAATCCCTGTATTGGCTGCACTGGACCAAGGATGTCGATGTGGTACCGGGACCGAGCGCGGGTGATAACAACCAACGCTTGTATTTCACTGGGGCTGGCCGTAAACCGAGCTGGACCTCGTTCCCCTTGGCGACACTAGGCGGTAGTGATTACCCTGTTGTCAGCTATGAGTTGGGTATTCCGGTACCGACGGCCACGCCCGTGGCCACCTTGACGCAGGCCGCAGCCGACCAGACCGTGGCGCGGGAGCGGCGGGTGTATGTCTATACCTTTGTCTCGGGTGCCGGCGAAGAGGGCGCGCCATCGCCACCATCAGCCGCGCTGAGTGTTGTCACAGGCGACACCCTCACCATCAGCAACCTGCCTGCTGCGCCTGCCGGGGCGTATGACCTGACCCGAAAGCGGATTTATCGCAGCGTGGTCGATAGCACGGGCGCGGGCGAGTTCCACTATGTGGGCGAAGTGCCGATGGCAGCCGACACCTTTGTGGATCGCCTGGAACAGGCCAATGAAGCCTTGGCCACCAAGGGCTTTCTGCCACCCCCGCCTGACCTGCAAGGGCTCACCGCCATGCCCAACGG
>NZ_PDZH01000313.1 GCF_002735695.1 Chitinimonas sp. BJB300 | reverse complement strand
GGAAGTGGCTGAATAAAATGGGCGCGGAGTGGAAGACGCGCGTCCAGATTGGAGATGAAAGAGGGATATTTACAGAGCTTTACCAGCCGTTAACGTTGAATGGTGAGTTGTTTGTTGCATTGGGCGGCAGTCTGGATAGTCGTAACCTTAATTTTTACTTTCACGGGATACGTCTTTCAGCTGCTCGGAAAACTCGTCGCACTGCCCACTTGGATATTGGATCGACATGGGGACGTTGGGGTGAAGTAAGAGTAGGTGTAGAGCGCTCCAAGTCGAGACTGACTGTAGCTCGTTTGGTCCCAGAATTACTAGGTGAGTCTGGACTTGATTCGGACGCTAGAAGTGAGACGATAAATGATGGAGGAGTACGATTTAGTTTGGGTTATGACCAGTTGGATAGCGCGCGATATCCCCGTGAAGGCACTTATGCGCATTTAGAGTTGTACCGAGGACTACATAGTATGGGGGCCGGAGAGGAAATCCTTTCAGCCTCTATAGATTTGAAGCGTGCTTTTAAGGTGGGCAAGTGGTCTTTATTGCTTAATTTAAATGGTAGTGCCATCAGTGATGGGGTGCGGCCAGATCTGATGCCTTCTGTTGGAGGGCTGTTCAAACTGACGAGTTATGCTGAAGACGAGTTTCGTGGACAAAGAATTGTACGTACTCAAATTCGTTTGTCGCATGACGTGGTTAAACTTTCACCCGTCTTGGGTAAAGCTGGTTTTTATGGGTTATCTTTGGAGCGTGCCAGAGTTTGGGACCAACATTTGAATATAAATGAAGGTAATGCCCAGTCTAAAGTCTACCATTCTGCCGCATTATTTGTTGGGAGTGACACACGCATTGGGCCGGCGTATTTAGCGATAGGCTACGGTGATAATAAAAAAGCGCGAGTATATCTAAGCATTAATGGCGGGTTTTAATCCACAGAGATTATTGTTCGGTTGTTGATCAGGGTATTTGGACTTAGCCAGTTACCGAGAAAATAATTAAACCATTATTTCATTTATTTACCTTTGATTTTGACTTTGGAAATAGGCAGATGCCGTGTTTTGTCCGTTGTGCCGTATTGTTTGCATTGTTGATAAGCCATGTTACCTATGCAGATGAACGCCCCCGAGTGGCATTGGTGCTGGGCGGGGGAGGCGCGCGTGGG
>NZ_PDZH01000312.1 GCF_002735695.1 Chitinimonas sp. BJB300 | reverse complement strand
CTGCCCACGCTTGCGGTTGTCCACTATCGCTTGCTCTTCCACTGACAAGACCAGGGAAACCGTGCCGTTGGAGTTCCAGCGCAGCCCGTCCCGCAAGCTCTTGGAAGTATTTGTCATCAACGGGCTCGCCGTCGGTTTCAAATCGACCTTTTTCGAAGCTATAGCTGACATGGTTTAACTCCTTCGCGACATCCGGCACTAACTGACGGACATTATGGTAGGAAGTCTTTAGCAGCTCCAGCAAATTATGCGCATCATCGCCGGGTACCCAAGTAATCGGCCGAATGGCGTCATTGATCTTGGCGTTGGGCTGGTAGCTGTCCGGTGCCATCTGCCGTTCATGCGGCATCAGATGTTGGGTCATGCCTTCTTTTAACGCCGACGACAGCATTTGTTCGGTACGACGGACCAAGGCCGCCTCAGACAAGCCAGCCGGGTCGCCAATGAACACCTTGCCATTGGCTGCCGCATAGGAAGCCACCGCCGCATAGAGCTTACCGCCTCCGCTGAGACCCTTTGCCAGTGAAGAGGCATCAATCCAGACTTCGCCGGTTTGGTTTTCGATAATCCAGGCTTCTTTGCGGTCCGCCATGGTCATTTTCCAGACTTGGGCAATCTTCTGCTCGTCGCGCTCGGCTTTGGAATACGCTTTTTGATCCACGACGACACTCAGGCCGGGGTCAATCTCAGCGGCAATGTCGGCCAGGTCAAAGCTTTGCGGGCGCGGAAAACGAAACAGTTCGTCCGCCTGCGCCAACAACTTCCACGCCATCGCCATCCGCTGGGCGGGGCCATCCTGCCGGCTCGTGGCAAGGGGCTTGCCGTCAGTCCTGCCTGTGTCCTTCCCTGCTGTCGGCGCCTCTGTCACATAGCGCCGTGCGCTGCCCAGCAACGCCACTATGTCGTTGTCCGTCCACTGCCGCACAAAACCGTACCGGCGCAGTAGATTGCGGATTACCGCCACCAGGCGCGGCCAGAATGCCTGCTTGGTCAGGCTGGCCCGCAGTGCCATATCGGCCAGCACTTCCTCCACGGCCAGCAGCTTGTCGTAGCCGTAACGATCCACCAAGGCGTCGGCTGCTTCACGCACATTGGCGTGTTCACGGTAGAGACTGGCGAGTAAGGGGTTCAATTGTTTGCCAAACAAGCCACGCAAGCCCGCATGGCCCAGGACTTCATGCACCAAAACATGCAGGGC
>NZ_PDZH01000311.1 GCF_002735695.1 Chitinimonas sp. BJB300 | reverse complement strand
GGGGAACAATACTGGCTCGACTTGGCGAGCACTTATCAGGGCAGCAACTAGGCGGCCTGGATGACCTGCTGTACTCCCGCACCAAACAGCGGGAAATCACCGATGCGCTTGCCAAAGCCTTCCAATCGGACCGCACCTTCAATCGCTGGTGGCACCGCACGGTAGGCACCCAGTATCACAAAGCCACGATCAATCCTGCCTTCAAGCGTGTTTTTGACGCTGGGCAAGCCTATCTGCACGATGTGTCCCGCCTGTCTATGCGTGCCGAAGCGGCCGCACCGGGTTTGCTGCCCAAGGTGGGCGATCTGCGTGAATTGATCCAGAACGGTAAGAATGCGTTTTCCAAGGCACGCCGCGAGGCGGTCAAGGCGGCGACGCCAGCCATCTTCGCCGGTACCTTGCAATACATCCGCGACAAGGACGGCAACCTGCATCAGGTAGAAGGCGGTACTGCTGAGGGCGTGGTCTTCACTGACGACGAATTGCGCCGGTTGTTCAAGCTCGACCAGCAGGCTATCGACCTGTACCGCGAAAGCCGTGCGGCGATTGATACTAGCCTGGACGACGTGACCCGCTCTACCTTGTTCAAGCTCTTGCGTGAAAGCGCCTTGAATCCGCTGTTGGTGGAAAGCCTGCGCGAGTCTGACACCAGCTTAACGAGCCTGAAGCAGACGATTGGCGCAGCACTGACCCGCGCTGCACAGGATCAAGAACGCAGCAGCAATACCAGCCAAGCTACCCGTATCCTGAAGCTGGCCAAGCTGGTCGATGACATCATCGACAAGGCGGAAAGCTTGAAGGGACGCGGTTATGCGCCTTTGATGCGCTTCGGCAATTACGCCGTGGATGTGATCGACCGCAAGGGGGAGCGTATTGCCTTCCAACTGTTTGAAAGCCAGTTAGAAGCGAATCGGGCGGCCTATAAGCTGGCCAAGGCTTACCCGCAAGCTAATGTACGCCAGTCCCTCCTATCCGAATCGGGTTACAAGCTCTTCAAAGGCATGACCCCTGAGACTGTGGCGTTGTTTGCCAAAGAACTGGGCATCGACAGAGACGCAGCGACGCAAGAGTACCTGCAGCTTGCCGTGTCAAACCGCAGCGCCTTGAAGCGCATGATCCATCGCAAGGGCGTTGAAGGTTATAGCGACGACTTAAGCCGCGTGGTGGCCAGCTTCATTGTGTCGAATGCCCGCCAAGCATCGGGCAACTTCAATCGAGC
>NZ_PDZH01000310.1 GCF_002735695.1 Chitinimonas sp. BJB300 | reverse complement strand
GGCCGATTATGCAAAGCCAGCGATTATGGAAAGTTGCAGGCCGGAATGACTGCCAAATGCTGATGGATAGCGGCAGGCGGGGATTCCGACCTTCACATAATCACAGCGTCTTCAGGAAGTCGATCAGCGAGTCGGGTGCCCGGTAACGTTGGATCTTGGCGTCTGGCTGCTGGAGTCTGGCCAAGGCTTGTTCCTTCATGGTCAGGTCGGCTTCGACGTAGTGATGGGTAGTCACCGGGCTTTCGTGCCCAAGCCAAAGCGCAATGACGCTGATATCGACACCAGCCTGCAACAGGTGCATCGCCGTCGTATGCCGGAGCGTGTGGGGTGAGATGTGCCGTTTTGCCAAATCCGGATAGGTGCCGCTGGCTGACTGCACCGCCAGCGCCAATCTCAACGCCACATTGGTTCGCGTCATCGCCTCCCCGTTACGATTGGGGAACAAAGGAGAGGCCGTCTCAAACTGCGGATTCCGCCGCAGCCAGGCACGCATTTCCTTGACGGTCGAGCGCCACAGGGGAACGCTGCGTTGCTTTCGGCCCTTGCTGTGCAGATGAACGCAGGCAGCGCTCGGATCGAGCACGATATCGCCGACCTTGACGCTGGTGATTTCCGACACGCGTGCCCCGGAGCCAAGGACTTCACCAGACGATCAGCCTCGTCCGGACCGAGCGCCCGTGGCAATGACGCCAGCTTCCCGTGAACGGGGGTTGAAATGACTGCGGTCAGTCCGCCGACCTGATCGCCATAGGTAGCCCGGTAGCGGAAGTAACTTCGCAAGGCCGATGCAAGCAAAGATGCTTTGGCGTGCGACCGGTGTGCATCCAATTGCCGGGCAAGGAAGCTGCGCACATCGTCGGGATGCAGCTTGGCAATCTCAATAGGACAATCGGCAAATTGCTCTTGCAGCAAAAGCCTGACGACACGAACGCGCTGGCTGCGGGTGCCCGCCGCTAACCCGCGGACATCATGCAGGTGCTCGTCGTAGCGGTTCAGTTCCTCGGTGAGGTAATCGGCAAACGCCGACGCTGGCTGCGTACTTGGCGCAACCGGGGACAAAGCGGTGTGGTCCATAACGGTCTCCTGAAGTTGAACTACCACTTCAGAAAACCGAAGAAATTATGTCCAGCTTGTTGCGATATCCGCCGCTGCCGAGTCGCTTCCTGCCTGCCTTTTAGCCACAGCTACCTCGGTCACTTTCCATAATCGCTGGCTTTGCATAATCGGCCA
>NZ_PDZH01000309.1 GCF_002735695.1 Chitinimonas sp. BJB300 | reverse complement strand
CCAAACTCATGTGCCAATTGCGCAGGCTCTGCGGCGACAGCATGAAAGCGCGCCAGCATGACCAAACCCATCAAGCCCGAGTCGACGGGCTGGGAAGAAGAGGGGGCATCGACAGCGGTGCCCTGAGCATCATTCATGTATTTCACCAAAATCGGGAATAAGTATAAAAATAGAAAAT
This sequence comes from Chitinimonas sp. BJB300, assembly GCF_002735695.1. Taxonomy (GTDB): domain Bacteria; phylum Pseudomonadota; class Gammaproteobacteria; order Burkholderiales; family Chitinimonadaceae; genus Chitinimonas. The sequence continues at coordinate 1,071 of NZ_PDZH01000309.1, read as the reverse complement.
ACTGAGCCCGCCCGAGTCTTTGGTAGACAGGGGGTAAGCCAATAAAAAATACAACCCGAGCCACGAATGACCCGGGTTGTTTGAACGATTAACGTTTAAGTTGAATAGACGCGCTTTACATCAAGCGATTGGGTGCCAACACCGGGACATAAATGTCCTGTGCGGATGGTCCATGGCCCAGCACAGCTGCACCTTGCGGTGCAAAGGCGGACATGGCGCTTACCATTGCATTCAGCTGCTGGTCGACACCATTAGCCCTGCTGCCCATCGTGCAGACCGCGACTTCCGGCTGGCGAGTCGTTGACATGCCTGGGCCGCCTCTATAGCAAACCGCAATTTCCGGCTCATCCAGCGAACGCTTGCTACGGCTAACACTTACCGGTGCAGCAGCAGGCGCAACCTTGGTGTCTATCTGGGTATTGGTCCAGCTCACCTTATCGCTGAATATGAACCGCTCCACCCGATAAGCCACCGCATTGGTGGTGTCGAAATACTTCTCCACCGTCAACTGGTCGCTCGCACCGTATTTGATCACCAGATTGCTGCCCACCTTCTGCACAGCCGTGACATCGGTGGACTTAACATCCTTGAACTGCACGGTGTCGTTGTTACCGACGGTACTGTCATTCTCTACAATGATGTCTACGCCGTTACCGCGCTCAAATACATAGGTGTCATTGCCTGTACCGCCGGAAAGGGTGTCGTTGCCTATACCGCCAAAGAGGGTATCGCTACCGACATTGCCGACTAGATTATCGTTTGCAGTAGTGCCAGTTACGCTCAGGCCTCGCTCAATCAAGCTTGCGACGGTGGCTGTCTTACCATCAGCAAATTTCACCAGCTCGATCTTTTTCCGGTCGTCAGTGAACCATTCCTTGATGGTGATTCCATCCTTGTCGCTGTAATGCACAACCAGGTCGTTACCCACCCAACCAAAGCGTAGTTTGCTGGCATCGATGCCAGCACCGAAACTCAGTACATCTTCCTTACCGCCTTGATCGTAGAAGGTCTCTGCAATGGTGTCCTGCCCATCGCCAAGATTGAAGACAAAGGTATCGTTACCTTCATAGC
>NZ_PDZH01000030.1 GCF_002735695.1 Chitinimonas sp. BJB300 | reverse complement strand
AAATCGGGGTGTTTGTGAGCCTTGCCGAGCATCCAGATATCCACTTGAAACGTTCGTGGACAACATGACAGCAGGACTCACGACTGGCAAGAGAAATGCCGTTCACTGGCTAAAGTGAACGGCATTAGGCCGATTGGCCGGGGTTTTTTGTGGTGAATCTACTGTCTAGCGTGTATCCGGGCGCAACCTGAGTGTTAAACCTTTAAGAAAATTGCGTAGGAACTGATCGCCGCAACGTCGGTAGTTTTTGTGGTCTGGCTTACGAAAGAGGGCGCTGAGTTCGGGTTTTGACGTTGTAAAGCCAGCTTGTTCCAGGATGGCCAAGATATCTTCTTCGCGTAATTCGAAGGTGACTCTCAGCTTTTTCAGCACGGTGTTGTTGTGGATAGGTAGTTCAATGGGAGGAGGGGGGTGATTTTCGTCGCGGCCGCGTTTGTGGATGATGAGGCCATCGAGGAAGTGGGCCATCACATTGTCCGGGCAATCGATATAGCCTTCCTCATCTTCTTTTTTCAGGTAGGCGATGACATGAGTTTTGTCGATTTCCAGACCGCCTAACTGAATGATGCCAACAATACGAACATCGCTGATGTTGAGGATGTAGCGGATGCTACGCATCACGTCGTTGTGAATCATGAAGGGGACTTTCTGTGTATACGCTTAACGACGAATGACGCTGATGACGCCGGGGATGGTTTGTACATTATCCATGACACGGCGCAATGTTTGGGCGTCACGAATCTCCAGCGTAAAACGCATACGGGCGAACTGATTGCGAGTTAGGGTTTGTGCTGCGGTGACATTGATCTTGTCACGAGAGAACAGATCAGAAATATCACGCAGCAAGCTGGGTCTATCATGTGCTTCCACTGCAATATCGGCTGAAAACACTTGGCTTTGTTGGGGGCAGCTAAGTTTATTCCCCCAGTCGGCGGTAATCAGCCGCTCCGGCGCATTGGCGGATAGCCGCTTGAGGGTGGCACAGTCGCGGCGGTGAATACTGATGCCACGCCCCTTTGTGACAAAGCCAATCACCGCGTCGGGGGGCACAGGTTTGCAGCACTTTGCCAGCATGGTCATCAGCTTATCGACACCTTCAATCAGGATACCTTCGCCATGCGTGTCGGCTCGGGCGCGTTTGACGATGTTTTCGGCTTCGACCAGTGTGGCTACAGGTGCCGGGGCCAACGCAAGAGCCAAATCTCGCGCTGTTACTTCGTTCTGGCCTACGGCGGCCAATAGTTCATTCAGGTGTTTGAAACCAAGCTTGTCGGCGAGTTCTTCCAAGTTTGGATGGGTACCGGTACGGCCCACTTCACGGTCAAGAATGGTACGGCCGGCTTCGATTGCGACATCCAGGTTTTGTTGGCGTACCCAGTGGCGTACCTTGGTGACGGCTCGGTGACTTTTGAGATAGCCCTGGTGCAGCCAATCCAGGCTAGGGCCGCCTTCCTTCGCCGCGATAATTTCAACACGTTGGCCCGTTTGCAAAGCGGTGTCCAACGGCACGATATGGCCATCCACTTTTGCGCCTCTGCAGCGATGGCCGAGGTCGGTATGTAGGTGGTAGGCGAAATCGACCGGTGTTGATCCGTGCGGCAGTACGATCACCCGGCCCGCTGGCGTCAGGGCGTAGATGCTATCGTCGAATTGTTCTGCTTGAAACGCTTCGGCCAGCGCGGCTGTGTGGCGCCACGTGCCGAAGTTATCGGCAGATGAGCTGTCGGATTGGCCGGTATTTTGCTGGCTCATATCATCACGCCAATCCAGCAATTGGCGGAGCCACGCGATTTTCTCTTCGTAACGGGTGTCGCCCTGACCACCTTCCTTGTAGCGCCAATGAGCGGCTACACCGTATTCGGCATGCTCGTGCATGTCAAAGGTACGTATCTGTACCTCCAGGGCCTTATCGTTGGGGCCCATCACAACAGTGTGTAAGCTGCGGTAGAAGTTGCCCTTGGGTTTGCTGATGTAGTCGTCGAATTCGCCAGGGATGGGTTGCCACAGGTTATGAACAACCCCCAGGGCGGTGTAGCACTCTGGAATCGAGTTGACAAGCACGCGTATTGCGCGGATGTCGTACATCTCGCTGAAGTCGAGCCGTTTTTTCTTCATCTTCTTATAGATACTGAAGATGTGTTTAGGGCGACCCATTAGGTCGGCCTTGATACCTTGTTTGAGTAGCTCGTCACGCATAAAGGCGATGGATTCGGCAATGAAGTTTTCTCGATCTACACGCTTTTCATCGAGCAGACTGGCAATTTTCTTGTAAGTGACGGGCTCCAGGTGGCGAAAACCGAGGTCTTCCAATTCCCATTTGATTTGCCACACACCCAGCCTATTGGCCAATGGCGCGAAGATATCGAGTGTCTCGCGGGCAATGGGCACCCGGACGGCTTCGTCGCATTTTGCCAAGTAATGCATGGTCTGGGTACGCCAAGCCAGCTTGACCAACACGACGCGTATGTCTTCCACCATGGCCAGCAACATTTTGCGTACGGTTTCAATCTGCTGCTGGGCATCTTCTTTCCGGCTGGCTTCGATACGGCTTAGCGCAGCCATTTTGCGCACTTTGCTGATGCCATCAACCAGTTTGGCAACGGTCTCGCCGAAGCGTGCGCCAATTTGTTCGTAAGCATCGGGCAGGTAGTCTGGCGCACAGAAAAGCAGGCTGGCGATGACGGTGTCTGCGGATAATCGTAGGTCGGCCACGATACTGGCGGCCGCGACAGCATGAGGGAACACCGGTGCGTCGATGGGGCTGTAGCAGCGGCCGGCATACAACGTCTGAGCCCATTCCATGGCGATTGCCAGTTGGGACATTTCTTCAGGCGTGTAGCGGTCGGTCAACCGTGAAAGCCATGCTTGTGGGTCGGCAGCTTCAGCTACGGAAACGGCGAGAGGGCGGGTAGGAGCAACCATGGCGTAATTATGCCATGCGCCCTTGGCGGGCTTGGCGATGAGGACAACAGGCGTAATTAGACAGAAGACAGCAAATAAAATCCAGAAACAGTTTGCAAATGCGAATAGTTATCGATACTATTTATTCATCTGCTCAGTCAGCTCCGGCGGTTGCGATCGGGAAGCGAATGGCCTCAGTTGATCTGGTAGATGCAGCGCATTGATGCGTCCCTCAACTGCCTCAATGCGATGTGTGCGTCATCATCCAGTACGGATTACCGGCCCCCCAACAGGGGCCGGCTTTTTTTGTGCTCAACCATCGAGTTTGGGGTTATTACTTGGCGCAAGTGGGAGTTGTTGAAATTTATCTAGGGGGTGGCTTGCCCGACTTCACGTATCCAGGCAGCGAGTTGGCCCGAAGCTCGCAGTTTGGCCAAGCCGGCATTCATACGCTCCTGCAGCCATTTGGCACGGGGCGATTTAAGGTTGAAAAGCACCGCTAGGGGGCCTGTTTTTATCGGGGGTTCCAATACGATGATTGGTACGGAAGGGGCGGGCATGTTGGCCAGTAGCCACCGTGCTACATGCCGGTCAATAGGGTAGGCATCAATCCGCTCTTGGATGAGGGCTTTTACGCCCAGGTCATCATCATCAATCGTGATTGCTGGTTTACCGGAATCGCGGATCATTTTGATCAACTCGGGGTATTGGTCATACGAGTAGCCATTTGGCAAGCCGAATTGATATCCTTTTAATTGCACTTGCTTGATGGGATCCAGGGGTTTGTTTTGTCGATATAACAAGATCACATCACTGGACATGATGGATTCGGAAGCTAGGAAGTCGACCAATTTATCCGGTGTCGGTGCCCAAAGAATCGCCCCATCAAGCATGCCCCGCTTGGCGATTTCCAAACCACGTTTCCATGAAAGATAGACAAACTCGACTGTCACACCTTCTTCGGCGAGTGCAGCGCGGACGATACGTGTGCCAATTCCACCATAAGGTAGCGACTCGCCTGCGTACGGGGGCCATTCACCATTAGCCAACCGTATGGTTTCGGCCGCATTAGTCGTGGCGACCAGGACCAGAATGGCGAATAACCAGCAACAAAACCGCATCGTTTCTCCCTTGCTAGTCGACAAGGCTAAGCATGTAAAAATAAGATAGACCTAGAAACCCTTTAATTGAAGCCATTCTGCTGATTGGCCATCATGATCTATACAAAGTTGGCATAACTACGCCGCTCTCTTGCTTGTGTCTTTGGCTGCCTTGGATTGGCTTTACAAACCGATTTGTCTGAGGATAAGGCTGACGTCACTACTCGGCAACGACATACTCAGCCAACGATAAAGGTGTGCTTTTCCCGTTCTTGGGTGCAGTCAAAATATTCATTTACGAAATAGGCAACGGGGAAGAAGAGGAAGTAGCGGCTTCGCCCGCTCCATTGTCAGTACCCTGTTCAAAGTCTGCAGCGAGCGGACTTTAGTAGGGTGAAGCACAGTAAGGCATTAAACAGGTTCTTAAGGCGAGTGCGCTGCTTCTTGTAGCCAGTTGGTAAGCTGGCCTGATGCACGTAGATTGGCGAGGCCGGCATTCATGCGTTCTTGCAGCCATTTGGAACGTGCGGACGTGCGGGGAAATAGGACCACCAGTTGGTCAACCCTGATAGGGGGTTCATTTACAAGGACAGGGACGTTGGGGGCAGGCATGTTGGACAACAACCAACGTCCTACCTGACGGTCGATAGGAAAGAGATCGATGCGTTCCTGGATTACCGCTTTGATGCCTGATTCATCGTCTGCAACCACTACCGATGGTTTGCCGGATTCGCGCACCAAGCTGGTCAACTCCGGCATCTTTTCGTAGGAATAACCATTTGCCATACCAAACTGAAAGCCCTTCACCTGCTTGACGCTATTGAGCGGTTTATTCTGTCGGTAGAGCAGCACAAAATCCGTATTCATAATGGGGTCGGAAAATAGGAAGTCCGCTTCCCTTTCAGGGAGCGGAACCCAGAGGATGGCCCCAACCAGCAAGCCGCGTTTCGCAATTTCCAAACCGCGCTTCCACGACAGATAGTCAAATTCGACCGTAATACCTTCGGCAGCCAGCGCAGCACGGACAATATGCGTGCCGATGCCGCCTTCCGGCAGTGTTTCCCCTGCGTAAGGCGGCCATTCACCATTGGCCAAGCTACGGTATTGGCCGCATAGGGCGTCGTGAACAAAGCCCGTAAGGCTACCAGCCAGCAGCAAAGCCGCATCGTTCTCCCTGTGCCAGCCAAAGAGGACCAGCCATACAAATACGATAGACTGAGAATCCGGCCAATTGAAGTTTAGCTGTCTATGGGCCAAAGTGATCGGCCTTGGAACCTGTTCATGATCTTACCGCGCAGCCGTGATCAGGGTTCAGGTGCTACTCAAAATCCTCATGAACTCAAGTACATTCCGGTTTCTGTGCTGCGCTTCACCCTGCTGACAGCTGCTCGCTACAGATTGTAAGCAGGTCTAAGACTGAATAATCAAACAGCACTACTCAGTAAACCACTAATAGGGCTTGATCAGGTGTAATGCGGCTTATGCGATGCCTGGGAGTGCATTGCACAAGCTGGGCTATGCCTTTATTTTTGGCTAGCTGCGGTAAACCGGCGCTGTATGTGTCTGGGGGATTCAACTTCATCCAGAATGGCAACGGCCAGGTCAGCTGTGGAAATCCCGGCAGGTTGGTCGCCCTCGAACAATACATCGTCTGTGCCCAAGCGATACTTTCCGCTTTTGGCTCCTGGGGCGAGTCCAACAGGTGGGGAGACGAAGGTCCAATCGAGGCTGGATTCCAGTTTGATCTGATTCAGCGCTTCCCGTGCGCCAAGCGCACCTTCTTTCCATACGGCTGGAAACTCCGCTGTATCGACCAGTTGCAAGCCGGGTGCAATATACAAGCTACCCGCACCGCCCACGCTGATGAAACGTTTCACGCCAGCGGTTTTCACACCTGCGACGATGGCATTCTGGCCTTTCAAGAACAGTGCCTGTATGTCGGCTTTATCCCAACCTGGGTTGAAGGCGCTGATGACGACGTCAGCATTGGCTACTGCGGCAGCGACCTCTTTGGTGTTGTACACATCGGCTGGTACGGTTTTTAGATGGGTGTGCTTAGCCAATTTATCGGGGTTGCGACTTAAGGCCGTCACATGATGGCCGCGTTCCAGGGCTTCATTCAGCAGGGCGCTTCCAACAAATCCGGTGGCGCCGATCAGTGCGATTTTCATGGTTTTCCTTTTTTATTTCAGTTGGTTAGAGAATGAATATAAGCAACGAGGTCTTGCGTTTGATACAAGAATTGACTCGGTATGACTTGATCCTCAAATAACAAGGTGGGCACGCCGCGTAATTGGTATTGCTGCATCAGATTTTGGGCTTGTGTCATCTGGGCTACCGCCCCATCAGGCCAACCGGTGTGCATCTCCTTTTCAAACGTTTCTGCATCCAAGCCGAATTCGGCAGCGATTTGTGCGAGGGTGCTGGCATCATGGGGCATGCCGTCCCTATAGCGCAGTGCTTGAATACGGGCTAGAGCAGCAAGGCTTTGTTTGGGTTGTGCGGCAGACAGCCTAATCCATGCCTGGGTTGCGGTCGTGGAATCAAACGCGGCAGTGTGATCCCCCAGTATTTGATCGCGATAACGTGTACTGAAAATTTGGCCGGTCAGTTCGGCGATGCGTTGGTCGTTTTGCCAATAGTAGGCGGCGGCTTCCGCACTCATGGGCTGAGGTTTGGTGAATAGGCCTGTAGGCAGCAATGTCCATTCAGGTTTGAACGCAGCATCGATGCCTGCAAGCGCAGAGTGGGCGCCATAACACCAGCCGCAAAGTGGGTCGAATAATAAGGTGAGCTTGGGTTGCATGGTTTTAGTCCGTCTGTTGATGGACGTATATTGCGCATTCTTATTGATCAAATAAATGCCATAAAGCAGAATTCATTGTTCTTGATGGGAGAACAATAAGCCATGCAGCAGCCTGATTTGAATCGCTTGGCGATGTTTGCGGCAGTGGTGGAATGCGGTGGGTTTACAGCCGCCGCCGAACGCTTGGGTATGGCCAAGTCACAAGTCAGCCAGCAAGTCGCCAAACTGGAAGCTGAGCTCGGTGTTGCGCTGTTTGTCCGCACGACACGGCGGGTAGTGACAACCGAGAGTGGTGAAATGCTGTACGCCGATAGTGCACCGCTGCTGGTGGGGTTGAGCAATGCAATAGAGCGTATGAGCGGTGATGGGCAGCTGGAGGGCCGCTTACGTGTAACGGCTGGATTGGCTTATAGCGATGGCGTATTGGGAAGGGTGCTGGCCCATTTTGCGGCGTGCAACCCACGGCTGGAACTGGAATTGATAGCGAGTGATACGTCGCTCGACTTGTTGGCTGATGGGATTGACCTGGCTATCCGTGGTGGTTTCTTACGTGATTCCAGTCTGCGGGCAGTAAAGCTGGGTGGGTTTGAGCAAGTGGCGGTAGCAGCGCCTGACTTGCTCAAGCGGTTGGGCGCTTTGCAAAAGCCGAGCGACTTGAATGGCCAACCATGGATTGCTTTGAGTGTTTTATCTTCGCCATTGACCTGGACCTTCAGCCAAGCAGGGGCAGAGGCCCAAACGATAAGAGCACGTGCTGCCATGCGTGTGAACAGTGCCACTGTCGCACGTGAATGTGCGCGCGCTGGCGTGGGGTGTACAGTACTACCTGATTACATGCTGGATGCTGACCTAGCGCAAGGTGGTTTGGTACAGTTACTGCCTGACTGGCATCTGCCACGTGCCGGTATACATGCAGTTTATCCGTCAGCACCTTACTTCCCTGTCAAGGTGAGGAAACTCATCGAATTCCTGCAGTTATATCTGCATCCCGAAGCCAAAACCAACTAGTCTGCAAGCGACCAGCGTCTGCAAAAAACAACAAAAAATATTGCTGTTGCAGCGCTTGATAGAGATATATAAGATAACTCTAATTCATGTATTTGTACGCCTGATAATAAAACTTTTCTTGTCTGAAAAATCTGCAGCACGCTCAATATTTTTATGACGGCTAACTATGAAATTCGGTTGGTTTGTCGAGCCACGTCTACGACTCAAGGCGGCAATGCATGCAATTAATAATGCGCAATCTCCGAAAAACGGGTTCTACCGCCCATAACTAGGAAGCACCTAGATGAGTTTGTTGAAAGCACTGGATAAGGGGAACAGTATTGCTGACCCTCAATTCAATCGTTGGCTGATCCCCCCTGCTGCACTGGCAATACACCTGTGTATTGGCCAAGCCTATGCGTTTTCGGTGTTTAACGCTCCGCTTCACAAGACATATGGGTGGAGTATTTCCAGCTTGGGCTGGATTTTCTCACTCGCTATTGTCTTCCTCGGCTTGTCGGCGGCATTTGGTGGGAAATGGCTGGAACGCGTGGGACCACGCGCTACCATGTTTACTTCGGCGCTGTGCTTTGGCGGTGGATTTTTGATCTCCGCTCTCGGTATCCATCTGCAACAGCTCTGGCTGATCTACCTGGGCTATGGCGTTGTGGGCGGGATAGGCCTAGGCCTTGGCTATGTTTCCCCCGTCTCTACGTTGATCAAGTGGTTTCCCGATCGCCGCGGTATGGCTACGGGCATGGCCATCATGGGCTTTGGTGGCGGCGCGATGATTGGTGCGCCGTTGGCAGTGATGTTGATGGACTATTTCAAAACTGACACCACGGCGGGCATTACAGAAACTTTTGTCGTGATGGGTGTGGTCTACACCCTTTCGATGATGGTTGGAGCGTTTACGGTGCGTCTGCCTGCGCCCGGTTGGAAGCCTGAAGGTTATGTCGAGAAGGAAAGCAGTGACAAACTGGCCGGTGATGCCTACGTGCACGTCGATAGTGCACATCGCGCCCCGCAGTTTTGGTTGTTGTGGGTCGTGTTGTGCATGAATGTAACGGCGGGTATCGGTGTGCTGGGACAAGCGTCGTTGATGATCCAAGAAGTGTTCAAGGAGACAGTAACTGCCGCTGCTGCTGCAGGTTTTGTTGGTCTGCTTTCGCTATTCAATATGGGCGGGCGTTTTTTCTGGTCGTCTGTTTCTGATTTGATCGGACGCAAGATGACTTATCTCGTTTTCTTTTTGCTTGGGGCGTTGCTCTATGCGCTGGTGCCATCCGCTGGTGCTGAAGGCAACGTGCTCTTCTTTGTTGTCCTTTATGCCGTGATCCTGTCGATGTATGGGGGTGGGTTTGCTACGATCCCGGCTTATCTGTCGGATATCTTTGGTACGCGCTTTGTCGGTGCAATCCATGGCCGCTTGCTGACCGCTTGGTCTGTCGCCGGTGTATTGGGCCCCATCATCGTGAACTACATGCGTGAATACCAAATCGAACAAGGTGTCGCCAAGGCATCGGCTTACAACACCACCATGTATGTGATGGCGGCGTTACTGATTGTGGGCTTGGTCGCCAATATGCTGATCAAACCTGTCAATACCCGTTTTGTGACCAAGGAGGCCTGAATCATGACTGCCAATGCCAAGGGTGTGATCTTGTGGTTGTATGTTTCATTGCCATTGGTCTGGGGGGTTTACCAGACCCTCAGGAAGACCATGGCGCTCTTTAATTAGTAAAGAACTCGTCAAAGTCTGCCGTGTGTCAGCCTCCGAAAGCTGTCCGTTACAGGCTTTGAACAGGTTCTAAGTCGTGATCGAGAGACCCGTAACCGCATAGCGTGTACGGGTCTTGTGTCCGTCGGTAAGGAAGGTTTCTTACCTGACATGAGGCTCGGGCACCATGTGGAAAGATGAAAAATAGGCGGTGGCAATATGCCAACCGGGATGAGGGAGCGATGGCATGAGCAAACAGTCGATCAAGTTTTACAATAAGCCGGCCGGTGGTTGGGGTGCCTTGCGTAGTGTGTTCAAGCACTTGCGTGAGCAAGGCAGTATGAGCCATGGCGTAAGCACCCTGCTGCATGTCAACCAGCCCGATGGCTTTGACTGCCCCGGCTGCGCATGGCCCGACAAAAATCACCATTCCACGTTTGAATTCTGCGAGAACGGCGTTAAAGCCGTTGCGGCTGAAGCGACCGAGCGGCGGGTCAGCCGTGCCTTGTTTGAAAGCCATACGGTGTCGCAGCTGGCGGCGCACGACGATTACTGGTTGGAGAACCAAGGCCGGCTGACGGAACCAATGTGCTACGACAGCGCGAGCCAACGCTATGTGCCGATCGACTGGCATGGTGCTTTTGCCCTGATTGCGCAGCACCTGAATGCATTGGCGCACCCTGACCAAGCCTTGTTCTACACCTCGGGCCGCACCTCGAACGAAGCGGCCTTCCTCTACCAGCTGTTTATTCGCGAGTTTGGCACCAATAACCTGCCCGATTGCTCGAATATGTGTCACGAGCCTTCTGGCACCGCCATGCGTGAACAAATCGGCATAGGCAAAGGCACGGTGACGCTGGAAGACTTTGACCATGCCGAAGCGATATTCATTTTCGGGCAGAACCCTGGCACCAATCACCCGCGCATGCTGGGTACTTTGCGTGATGCCGCCAAGCGGGGCTGTCGCATTATGGTGTTTAACCCGTTGCGTGAGCGGGGGCTGGAGCGCTTTGCCGACCCACAAAGTCCCATCGATATGCTGTCGAGCCAAGGCAGCCAGATTGCTTCGAGCTACTACCAACTGAAAATTGGTGGTGATCTGGCTGTCGCCAAAGGTATCGCCAAAGTGGTACTGGAGGCAGGCGATGTCGACGAGGCGTTTATTGCCGGCCATACCGATGGTTTTGCTGAATTCCAGGCCGATGTACTGAGCGAGGAATGGGCAACCATCGTCGAAGAATCCGGCTTGAGCGAAGCGCAGATTCGTGAGGCGGCGGGTATCTACATCCAAAGCGCCGCTACTATTTGCACCTGGGGAATGGGCATTACCCAGCACAAACATTCGGTGGCCACCATTCAAGCCATAGTCAACTTGCTGTTGCTCAAGGGCAATATTGGCAAGCCAGGGGCTGGGGCGTGCCCGGTGCGCGGCCATTCGAATGTGCAGGGCGACCGCACCATGGGTATTTTCGAGCGGCCCGCGCAGGCATTCCTCGACAGACTCGGCATAGCTTTTAATTTCACCCCGCCACAGAAACATGGCTACGACGTTGTCGGGGCAATCGAAGCCATGCTGGCAGGTGACGCCAAAGTGTTTATCGGCATGGGTGGCAACTTTGCCGTGGCGACACCCGATGCCGACCGTACCAAGGTGGCTTTGCAGCAGTGCGATCTGACGGTAAATATCACCACCAAGCTCAATCGATCCCATCTGGTGCATGGCAAGGCGGCGTTGATCCTGCCCTGCCTGGGGCGTACCGAAATCGACATCCAGGACAAGGGCCCGCAGGGTGTTACGGTGGAAGATTCGATGAGCATGGTGCATATCTCGGCCGGCATGAATCCACCCGCTTCAGACCGGCTACTGTCTGAACCCGCCATCGTTGCACACATGGCGCTGGCAACCCTCAAGCACAGCAAAACCCCGTGGCTATGGTTGGTTGAGGATTACGACCGTATTCGTGACAAGATTGCCCAGGTGGTGGAGGGCTTTGAGAACTTCAACCAGCGCGTGCATGTGCCCGGTGGGTTCTACCTCGGTAATTCCGCGCGTGAACGTGACTGGCGTACTGCCACAGGCAAGGCGCGCTTTATGGCGCATGCGGTGCCGACCGACCTGCCCATCAAATCTATGCGTGCCCAATACGGCAGCCAGCCAGTATTCAACCTGATGACGGTGCGCAGCCACGACCAGTACAACACCACGGTTTATGGTATGGATGACCGTTATCGGGGTGTATTCGGCCACCGCAGGGTGTGCTTTATCAATAAGGTAGACCTCGCCCGGTTGGGTTTCAGCGCGGGCCAGTGGGTGGATATGACCTCGGTGTGGCACGACGGAAAACGCGAAGCCAAGCGCTTTTTGCTGGTTGAGTACGATATTCCGGAAGGCTGCCTTGCAAGCTACTTTCCCGAGACCAATGGCCTTGTCCCGTTAAGCAGCATGGCGGACCGTGCGCGTACACCGGCCTCCAAGTCAATACCGGTCATATTGACACTGAACACCGCTGAGACCACGGTGGCCTGATGGAAAACCTGCTGATGGCGATTGTTGCCCTCTTGGTCGAACGTGATGGGATGTCGGACAGTCAGATTGCTAAGAAGCTCGGTATTGGAATGAGCCAGCTTAACCGGGCATTGGCTGTTTTGTGCAGCAATGCTGAACTGGGTGGCCTGGATTTCGTGGCAACACGGCAGGAGGGCAAGCGCCGTACGCTTTGGCTGACTGCCAAGGGGCATGAATTATGTCGAAGCTAATGATCGCTCCATCGGGATACGAAGCAGTGACGGCGCTGCGGATTGAACGGGGACAAGCGCAATCAAGGGCCGAGTCGCTGGCGGAAGAAACCCCCATCGCCCTTGTATACAACGGTATTTCCCAAGCTGTGATGATGGCGACGCCACTGGACTTGGAAGACTTTGTACTGGGCTTTTCGCTGAGCGAGGGCATTATTGCGCATGCCGGTGAGCTGTTGGATATCGAGTCGGTCTCCTCCGAGCGTGGGATCAGCATGGAGTTGCGCATTACCGAGGCGCGCTTCCAGCAGCTGAAGGCGCGGCGACGTAGCCTGACAGGCCGCACCGGGTGCGGTCTGTGCGGGCAGGAGACACTGGAACAGGCTATCCGGCCGATTCCGAAAGTGAATTCGAACTATTCATTGGCGCCCGCCGAGGTGAGTCAGGCTGTCGCCCACTTATCGACCCAACAGCCGCTCAATGCTATCACTGGGGCGGTGCATGCTGCGGGCTTATGGCAGCATAGTGCGTTTCTGCTGCGTGAAGATGTGGGCCGGCACAATGCGCTCGACAAGTTGATAGGAGCCTATGCGTGGTTGACGACGCGTGATGGTCTTGTCGTGATCAGTTCACGAGCTTCCTATGAGATGGTGCACAAGGTGGCGACAGCCGGTTTTGCCATCGTTGCGGCGATATCAGCCCCGACGGCGCTGGCTGTCAAACTGGCTGATGAGGCCGGGGTTTGCCTCATCGGTTTTACCCGCGAGTCGCGCATGACGGTTTATACCCATCCTCAACGTTTGACAGGTATGCAGGCATGATGGAAGTGGTTCACCCACTACCCGATGCCGTGATTTTGTGTGGCGGGCAAGGTCAACGAATGGGGGGGCGCGACAAGGGCTTGATAAAGTTGGCTGGCCGGCCGCTCTACCAGCATGTGCTTGCGCAGCTAACGCCCGATGGGATTGGCCAAGTCTACCTATCCGCCAACCGTAACCAAGCAGTTTATGCCACCAGTGGCCTGCCAGTCTTGACGGATAGCCGTCCCGGTTACCTTGGGCCGCTGGCGGGTATCGAGGCTGCGTTGATGGCGAGCCAGGCGGATTGGCTGCTGGCCGTACCTTGCGATATGCCGCAATTGCCCCTTGATTTGCTGGCCCGGCTATGGGAGATGCGCGATGCCGCGCCGATCATACGAGCGACAGCGGGTGACAGGGTGCAACCGTTGTGTTGTCTCATTCAACGGACTGTATTGCCGGCGTTGCAAATGACACTGGATGCCGGGCAGCGTGCGGTGATGCCATGGCAGAATTCGGTAGGCGTTGTCGAGGTCGCGTTCAATGGGGATTGGATGAACGCCAACAGCCCGGCGGCTTTGGCGAAATTGGCATTGGATTAGCGGGTTCAGACGCTAACTTGGGTGGCTGGAAAGCAGAGTAAGCCTAGCCGAGGTCCGCCTGCAATATATCCACGAAAGCTTGGCCGTAGCGCTCCAGCTTTTGCGCGCCCACACCGGAGATATGCGCCATTTCTACCAAGCTGCCGGGCCGTGCGTCCAACATGGCTTTCAGGGTGGCGTCGGTAAAGATCAGATAGGCCGGCACGCTTTGCTGGTCGGCCAGTTCGCGGCGTTTAGCACGTAGCGCCTGCCATAGGCCCTCGTCGGCGGGGATGATGTCGAGGCTGGTGGGACGTTTCTTTTCGCGTTCCGGCTTTTCGCGTTTCTTTTCCGGCAAGCCGCGCAAATGCAGTTCCAGCTCACCTCGCAAAAGTGGGCGTGAGGTGTCGGTAAGTTGCAGGCCGCCAAATTCAGGCTCGGTTTGCAGAAAGCCAGCGGCCAGTAACTGCCGTAGCACTGAACGCCAAGCGGTTTCCGAAAGATCGGCCCCGATGCGAAAGGTACTGACCTGATCGTGGAAGTGCTGTTTGACCTTCTCGGTGGCTTTGCCCAGCAGCACGTCAATGATATGCCCCGCGCCAAAACGCTGGCCGGTGCGGAAGACACAGCTGAGTGCCTTGCGTGCGGCGTCGGTGGCATTCCAGGTTGTCGGGGGCGTCAAGCAGTTATCGCAGTTGCCGCACGGTTGAGATGCTTCGCCAAAGTAGCCCAGTATTACCTGACGGCGGCAAACCACGGTTTCAGCCAGCCCGAGCATGGCGTTGAGTTTCAGCCGCTCCACCTGCTTTTGCGCTTCAGGGGCCTGGCCGCCCTCTATCATTTCCTTGAGCTGCATCACGTCGTTGAGGCCATAGGCCAGCCACGCGTTGGAGGGCAAGCTGTCACGGCCGGCCCGGCCGGTTTCCTGGTAATAGCCTTCCAGACTCTTGGGCAGGTCGATATGCGCCACGAAGCGCACATCCGGCTTGTCGATGCCCATGCCAAAAGCGATGGTGGCTACCATCACAATACCGTCCTCACGTAGAAAGCGGGTCTGGTTGCGGGCGCGTACATCCGCCGCCATGCCGGCATGATAGGGCAGGGCGGTAATACCGTTGTCGGACAGGAATTGCGCCGTGTCTTCCACCCGCTTGCGCGAAAGGCAGTAGACGATACCGGCGTCGCCATCATGCTCACGCAGGATAAAACCCAACAGCTGCTTCTTGGCGTTGTCTTTCTCGACGATGCGGTAGCGGATATTGGGCCGGTCGAAGCTGGAAACAAACTGCGCGGCGTCTTCCAGCGCCAGCCGTTGCACGATTTCGCGCCGTGTGGCAGCGTCGGCGGTAGCGGTCAGGGCAATGCGCGGTATCTTGGGAAAGCGTTCGTGCAGCAGCGACAAGCCAATGTATTCGGGCCGGAAGTCATGCCCCCATTGCGACACGCAGTGGGCTTCATCAATGGCAAATAGCGAGACCGGGCCACTTTCCAGCAGGCCAAGGAAGCGCGGGGTCAGTAATCGCTCGGGCGCCACATACAGCAGCTTGAGCGTACCTGCCATGAAGCGCCGTTCGACTTCGCGGGTTTCGTCCAGGCTTTGGGTGGAGTTCAGGAA
Source organism: Chitinimonas sp. BJB300 (assembly GCF_002735695.1). Taxonomy (GTDB): domain Bacteria; phylum Pseudomonadota; class Gammaproteobacteria; order Burkholderiales; family Chitinimonadaceae; genus Chitinimonas. Next base: position 26,812 of record NZ_PDZH01000030.1, on the reverse strand, counting down.
AGCGGCATCCACGCCCAGTTGGTGCAAACCTTCAACCTGGTCCTGCATCAGCGCAATAAGTGGGGAAACGACGACTGCGCAGCCCTCACGCAGTAGGGCGGGTATCTGATAACAAAGTGACTTCCCGCCGCCAGTTGGCATCAGCACCAAGGCGTCGCCACCCCCGGTCACCTGGGCGACGATTTCGGCTTGGCGGCCGCGGAAACGCTCGTAACCGAAGACGGTTTGCAGCAGGGAAAGAGCTTGATTGGTAGAAGTCACAGAGGGGCGCACAGCATAGGGTGCGGCATTATAACCGCCCGCTTCGTGGCAAACGCGATCTGAAAAACGAATGTCGGTGCAGTCTTATTGCTTTTTCGGCACGCTGATGGTCAGTGTGTCGCCACGCATGCTGACTTCCAGATGTCGGAGGGCACTCATGCCGAGCAATATTTCGTCCGGGTCGCCAAAGTTTGGCGCAATGCTGGCGGGGATATTGCGTAGGACGATATCGCCGAGGCGAAGCTCATCAAGGCGGGTCAGGTTGCCTTCGATCATCCCATTGGCGGTAGAGATGGTGATCGCAGCGCCACGGGGTAAACCGAGTTTGTTGGCGAGGCGGCTGTCCATCGCGACACCACTCGCGCCGGTGTCGATCATCAACCGCACCAGCTGACCATTGATGCGGCCTTCCAGGCGATAGTGCCCGTCACGGGCACGCTGCAATTGGAGCACTTGGCCGCTGAGATTGCTGATCCGGTTGGGCATGTCTTGCCGTTGGATCAACCAATCAATCGCGACATAAAAACCAGCCATCACCAGGAGCCACAGTACAACTGTGGGCCCCCAGTGACGCCACCAGGCGGTGCTTAACATGCTGCCGTTGTCAGCCTGGGCTGGCGATCAACCCAACCAGTGGCGGGCATTACGGAACATGCGCATCCAGGCACTGTCTTCGCCCCAGTTGTCGGGGTGCCAGCTGAGGTTGACGGTGCGGAAGGTACGTTCCGGGTGCGGCATCATGATGCTGAAACGGCCATCAGCAGTAGTCACACCGGCAACACCCTCGGGCGAGCCATTGGGGTTGTGCGGATACACTTCCGTAGCATGGCCACGGTCGTCGATGTAACGTAAAGCTGTCAGCACTGCCTTGCGATCTGCTTCCTGACCAAACACCGCACGGCCTTCACCATGCGATACCACGACTGGAAGTTTCGACCCGCCCATGCCATTGAAGAACAACGAAGGGCTCTGGGTGACTTCCGCCATAACCAAGCGTGCTTCGAATTGCTCGGAAGCGTTGCAGCGGAATTTTGGCCAAGCTTGTGCGCCCGGAATGATTTCCGACAAATTCGACATCATCTGGCAGCCATTACATACACCTAATGCAAAGCTGTCGGCCCGCTTGAAGAAGGCTTCGAATTCGTCACGTGCGCGGGCATTGAACAAGATGGTCTTGGCCCAGCCTTCACCAGCGCCAAGCACGTCACCATAGCTAAAACCGCCGCAGGCGGCGAAGCCTTGGAAATCTTTGAGCGAAACACGGCCGCTGAGGATATCGGACATATGTACGTCGACTGCACTGAAGCTCGCACGGTCGAACGCCGCGGCCATTTCAATCTGGCCGTTGACCCCTTGTTCGCGCAGGATGGCGATTTTGGGTTGAACCTTCTTGGAAATATACGGAGCGGCCAGGTTTTCTTCCGGATCAAAGCTCAGTTCGGCAAAGAGTCCGCGCGCATTCTTTTCTTCGATCAGAGCGTATTCACTATCGGCACAAGCAGGGTTGTCGCGCAGGCGTTGTAGCTGCCAGCTTGTTTCGGACCACGCTTTTTGCAAGTCGACCCGGGTTTCATTGAAAACCAGGCGGTTGCGTTTTTTGATCTTCAACCGGTCGTCATCGTTGATGGTGCCAATGATATGCAGCTGGCTACGAATCCCGGCGGCAAAGAATGCGGCCATGACGGCAGTGGTATCGCTGCGGCGCACCTGCAACACGGCACCGAGTTCTTCATTGAACATCACACCCATCAAGCGGCCATTATCGGCGCGGGCAACCGACTCTGGCGTGACATCACCGTATTCACGCTCAGTGCGGCGACGTTCGATACAGACTTCATCGACGTCGAGCGTGACGCCGACGTGGCCGGCAAACATCATTTCAGCCACTGTCACCATCAGGCCCCCATCGCTGCGGTCGTGGTAAGCCAGTAGCTTGCCTTCGGTATTCAGTTGCTGCACTACCGCAAAGAAGTTGGCCAATGCCTGGCTGTCTTCCAGGTCTGGCGCGTGGTTGCCCACCTGCTTATAGACTTGCGCCAGGGCAGAGCCCGACAAGCGACACTTGCCTTTACCCAGGTCGATAAGAATCAGGTCGGTATCGCCCTGGTCGGCCTTGAGTTGTGGGGTGAGCGTGCGGCGAACGTCAGTGACAGGGGCAAAAGCCGAGACGACTAGTGAAAGGGGCGCGATGACAGCTTTCTCGCCTTGCGTGTCCTTCCACACGGTTTTCATCGACAGGCTGTCTTTACCCACGGGGATGCTGATGCCCAGTGAAATCGACAGATCGCGTACTGCCTGGACGGTATCGAACAGGTTGGCGTCTTCGCCAGCATGGCCGGCGGCTGCCATCCAGTTGGCCGAGAGTTTTACGTTGCCCAGCTTGGCGATAGGGGCTGCCGCCAGATTGGTCAACGCCTCGCCGATGGCCATGCGGCCCGAGCTTGGGCCAGAAATCAAAGCGAGCGGTGTGCGTTCGCCCATTGCCATGGCTTCGCCCAGATGTGTGTCAAAACCCATGGTGGTGACGGCGACGTCGGCCACGGGTGTCTGCCATGGGCCAACCATCTGGTCGCGTACAGTCATGCCGCCCACGGTGCGATCACCGATGGTGATCAGAAAGCGCTTGTCAGCAACCGAGGGCAGACGCAGTACCCGGTAGGTGGCGTCATGCAGGTCGAGCGAGCTGGAGTCGAACATCGGAATGTCGCGTTCCAGGCGCTTTACATTACGGCTCATCTTGGGTGGTTTACCCAAGAGCACATCCATGGGCATATCGACAGGCTTGTTGCCGAATTGGCTGTCGACGACTTCCAGTTGTTTTTCCAACGTGGCGGTACCCACAACGGCGAATGGGCAGCGTTCACGTTCGGCAATGACGCGGAAGGTATCGAGCGCCTGGGCTGAAATAGCCAGTACATAGCGTTCTTGCGATTCGTTACACCAAATCTGTACAGGCGACATGCCCTTTTCTTCGATGTGGATGTCACGCAGCTTGAATTGGGCGCCACGGTCTGAGCCGTGCACCAATTCGGGCAGAGCGTTGGAAAGTCCGCCCGCACCGACATCATGGATGCTGAGGATGGGATTCTTGTCGCCGAGTTGCCAACAGCGATCGATCACTTCCTGGGCGCGGCGTTCGATTTCAGGGTTGCCACGTTGTACCGAGTCGAAATCGAGATCAGCAGCGTTGACGCCTGTGTCCATCGACGAAGCAGCGCCGCCACCGAGGCCGATCAACATGCCGGGGCCACCCAGCACAATGATCAATGCACCTGCGGGGATATCCTGCTTGCCAACATGGTCGGCATCAATGTTGCCAAGACCGCCGGCGATCATGATGGGCTTATGGTAGCCACGCATCTCACCGGTAAGCTTCTCTTCAAAGGTGCGGAAGTAGCCCGTCAGATTGGGCCGGCCGAATTCGTTGTTGAAGGCTGCGCCGCCAACGGGGCCATCAAGCATGATCTGCAAAGGCGAGACAATGCGGTCAGGCTTGCCATATTCCAACTGGCTTTCCGAGAAGACTTCCCACGGCTGCTTGTAGCCAGGGATGTTCAGGTTGGAAACGCTAAAGCCGGTTAGCCCTGCCTTGGGACGCGACCCGCGGCCTGTAGCTCCCTCGTCGCGAATCTCGCCGCCAGAACCAGTAGCCGCACCGGCGAAGGGCGAAATGGCGGTAGGGTGGTTATGGGTTTCCACCTTCATCAGGATATGGGTAGGGCGTTGCTTATATGCGTAGGCATGATTGCCGGGCTGCGGGTAGAAACGCTTGATCTTGGCACCCTCGATAACCGATGAGTTATCCGAATAGGCGACGACAGTGCCTTTTGGGTGAGCCGCGTGGGTATCACGGATCATGCCGAACAGCGATTTTTCCTGCGCCTCGCCATCGATGATGAAGTCGGCATTGAAGATCTTATGCCGGCAGTGTTCTGAATTTGCCTGGGCAAACATCATCAATTCGATGTCGTTCGGATTGCGTTTGAGCTTTTTGAAGTTTTTGACCAGATAATCGATCTCGTCAGCGCTGAGCGCCAAGCCCATTTCACGATTGGCCGTTTCGAGCGCAGCTTTGCCGCCCGCCAGGATATCCACACTGGCAAGGGGTTGTGGGCTGGTATGGCAGAACAATGCATCAATGCCGTCAAAGTTGGGCCACACGGTTTCCGTCATCCGGTCGTGTGTCAGCTCGGTCAGCTTGGCCAATTCGGCAGCATTCAATTCGCGGCCGGCATACAGGGCCATACCGCGTTCTACACGCAGCACTGCGTTGAGGCCACACAGATGGACGATGTCGCTGGCTTTGGATGACCACGGCGAAATGGTGCCTACCCGTGGCGTGATCAGGATCATGCTGCCCTTGGCGCGGGCCGGTTCGGCAGCGTTCTCATAGGCGAGGACCTTGCCTAGTTTGGCTTTATCGTCGGCACTGAGTGCGCCTTCTACTTGGGCGAAATGCCAGTACTCGGCATAGGGCGCCAAACTACGGACCCCTGCCGTTTGCAGGTCATTGAGCAGTTTTTCGATACGGAAGGCGGAGAGAGCAAGGCCGCCGCGCAGCTTGAGAAGGGTGGGCATGAGTCGCGAACCGGTCGGTTGAGCTGGGAGAGGAAGCGAATTTTACCGGAAAAGTGCCTGCGCTTGGGGGCAGTGGCCGGCATAAATACGCCTTTTCACTAGCATAGCAGCCTATTGGTACCTTTTTCTCCTGGCAAGAAGGGTCGTACGGCGCCTTGGTTTTATCTTTGCGGTGAAATGTAACAGCTGTATCGGTGTTATCGGGCTTGCTACGCCAAGTTAATTAGCAAGCAATTGCTGGTGTTTGGTCCCGCCAGAAAACAAACAAGCCACCGTACGGTGGCTTGTTGCATCTCCGACAAAAAAGCAGGAGCGATTGCTGGCTAGGCGAGGGTGTGCTTCAGACGTTTGAGCACTTCTTCCTTACCCAGCAGCATCAACACAAGATCAATGGATGGTGTCTGTGTGGTACCGCATACGGCGGCACGTAATGGCATGCCCACCAATGGCATCTTGACACCTTCGCTGGTCACGAAAGTTTTGATTGCTGCGGATAAAGCAGATGCTTCCCATGCCGTATCGGCCAATACGGCTTGAAAGCGACCCAGGCGGGCACGTGCTTCTTCAGTCAGATGTTGGGCGGCCAGTTCGGCAGGTGCGCTATCGTGGCGGTAGAAGTAAGCCGCTTGTTGGGCCAGATCAACCAGGTTAGTGACGCGTTCTTTCAAGAGGGCAATCACATCAGCCAGGGCGGGGCCTTGGTTGGTATTGCAGCCTAGCTTGTTCAGAAACGGTTGGGTCAAGTTGGCCAGTCGGCCATTATCAGCAACCTTCATGTGCAGTTGGTTGATCCACAGCATCTTTTCGCGGTCGAAGCGCGAGGGGCTGGGGCTGACGTTTTTAAGGTCGAACCACTCGACAAACTGTGCCATGGTGAAGAATTCGTCGTCACCATGACCCCAACCCAACCGCGCAAGGTAGTTCAGCAACGCTTCCGGCAAGATGCCTTGCTCGCTATAGTCGACCACGCTGACTGCATCGCGGCGCTTGCTCATCTTTTGGCCGTCGGCGTTCAAGATCATGGGCAGGTGCCCATAAACCGGCAGCGGCGCGCCCAGCGCTGCCAGGATATTGATCTGACGCGGTGTGTTGTTGACATGGTCGTCGCCACGAACCACATGGCTGATGCCCATGTCCCAATCATCGACCACCACGCAGAAGTTGTAGGTGGGGGTGCCATCGGGGCGGGCGATGATCAAGTCATCGAGTTCGCTGTTGGCGATTTCAATGCGCCCCTTGACCGCGTCATCCCAGGCAACAACGCCATCGATAGGGTTGCGAAAGCGCACTACGGGCTGCACGCCATCCGGTACGGGTGGAAGTGTCTTGTCGCGCTCGGGCCGCCAGCGGCGATCGTAACGCGGCTTTTCGCCGCGGGCTTCGGCTTCGGTACGCATCTGGTCCAACTCTTCCTTGCTGGTGTAGCAGTGATAAGCAGTGCCAGCCTGCAGCATTTCCTGGATTACTTCCTTGTAGCGCGCCATGCGCTGCATTTGATAGAAAGGGCCTTCGTCGTAGCCCAGATCTACCCAATGCATGCCGTCCAGAATGGCTTGCACCGATTCTGGGGTGGAACGCTCGAGGTCGGTATCTTCAATGCGCAGTACGAATACTCCCTGGTTTTTACGGGCATAAGCCCAACTGAAGAGTGCAGTACGTACGCCGCCAATATGCAAGAGGCCGGTGGGGGAGGGGGCAAAGCGGGTGCGGACAGTCATCGTGGGGCCGGAAGTGTGAATAACGAAAGCAGGTATTTTACCCGGCCCGGCTTGCGGCCGGCGAGTTGGCTAGCGGAAGTTGAAGCGCAAGCGGCGTTCGGCTTCCGGGCTACCTGCACCAACTTGGTTTAGGAAGGGGACCAAGGCCGGGCCTGAACCTGGGGCGGCTTGCAGCGTTATATCGGCTGCCAAACCCTCGCTGGCTTGCCACTTGCCAGAGCCATTCAAGACCAATTGGCCGTTGAGTGTGCTCAACTGCAATTGCCAAGCTTTGCCAGAAGGCGTCAAGCCAATGCGATAGTCCCCCAAAACCGGCACGCTGGGTGCGAGGCTTGAGCCTGCGCCGCGCCAGTCAATGCTGAGTTGGCTTTCTGCTTGTGGGGTTGGCCAGTGCATTTCGGCGGTGGCTAGACGAAGCTGCCCCGTCAACCCATAAGCCCGGGTGCGTTCGGCAAGTTTGAACAGTGGGCTGGCTGCAACGGTGAGGTCTGCATTGCGCAGGCTGATGCCACCCAGGCCGATATTAAGTTGTGCCTGGCCGGCATCCAGTTTCAGATCGTAACCAAGGCTGGCTTTAAGCAAGTCCTTGGGCCGCCACTGCCAAGTAAGCTGCTCGGCCAGGGCTTGTCCTTCCACCACAGGTTGGCCTGTCCCTTGCCAAATGCTTCCGCTGGTGCCGGCCAACACAAACTTATCCCCAGTTTTTGCGGCAATGATGCTGCCAAACACGCTGGCAGGCAGGCGGACAAAGATAAACAGCAGGGTCAGCAGCGAGAGCGCCAACCACCAACTCCAATGCAGCCGCCTCATCGCTGCCACTCCACATCTACATCTACCGTGGCATCGCCGTCGGGTGAATTCACCTGCAGCATTTTCAATGCCCAGCCTTGTGTCTGTGCATCCGCCAGCAGCTTCGTAATGGTTGGCCAAGCGGTGGCTTTGGCATGCAGGCTTGCTTGTTTGCTGCCGTTTAGGCGAAGTGCATCTTTTGGTAGGCCTGCAGCGGTAGCTAACCCAGCCAAGTCTGTTTTTTGGCCGCTGTTTTTTCCGGTGGCTAAGGCTAGGTCACGGCCGAAACGAGCTGTGTCGGCGCGCAATGCTGGCAGGCTTTTCTCCAGGCGGGCGCGGTCAGTTGCGATAGGGTAGATGACTACCGAGTACAGCAAGGCCAGCAGTAATATGCCTGCGCCGAATAATAAAATCAGTTGCTCGCGACTGTTACGCTGCTTCCAATATTCGATCAGGGGGCTAAGGGCTGCGTTCATGGAGGCTTACTTAGGGGTAAGGGTTAGGCGTACATGGCCAGGGGTAGTGTTGGTGGTTTCCACCTTACCGAGGGACTGTAGGCTTTGCACCAAGCCGGCAATCTGGTCGGGCTTGGTCTGGTATTCCGCACTGATGCGACCCTCCAGATAGCTCAGGCCGACCAGTTTGATATCGGCATTAGTGGTGAACCGTGGTGCCAGGGTCAGCAGTTTGGCCAATGCCGCATCGTTGACGGGGGCAGTAGTGTCTGTCTTGCCTTGTAATTTGGTTTGTAGTTGAAGCTGGGCATCAACAATGGGTGTGCCCGGGAATGCGGCGAGGAAGGCGCTATTCATTTCGTGTTTAAGGGCTTTTTCTTCGGCCCGCCACGACCACCATTGACCAGCCCAGGCGGCAGTGGCCAGTACTAGCACCGCACCAGCCAAGTACGCGGTGGCGCGTAGCTTTGGCCAGTCCAGATCCAACTGCGGCCCGCTGGCAAATTCGCCTTGCATCAAGTCTATCGCGTCCCGTTGAATCGGAAGGCTCAAAGGATCTTCGTGATCCAGGATGCGTAGGTCATCGCCGAGGGCCGTCTGCCAGGCTGCCATGTCGAGGTCGCTGGCGTGTTCGGCCGAAATGGCTAAAGCAGAGGGAGGTTGCTCGCCCAGGCTGGCGGTCAAAAGCGCCGGCGGCTGGGTTGGGGAGGGGGCATCAAACCACTGTGCGCCGGCTCCTTCCCTGCGGGCCCAGCCATTGCCACACCAAAGCAATACACTGCCATCGGCGGGCACCAGCATGTCGGCAGACCAGCTTGCCCGAGGTCGGCGGCCCGCCTGGCTAAGTGTGTTGAGCAGTTCAGCCAATACATTTCGCTGAACGGCGGCTAACTGGCATTCCTCATCGACAAAGGCATAAGCCAAGTGTTGCTCAGTAGGCTCACCCAGCAAAATTTGATCAAGCGCAAAAGGTAATAATTTACGCGCTTGCTTGCGGGCGCTGGCCGGTAAGTTGACGACCGTTCGCAAGACGCGTGCAGGCGGCAGGAAAAGCTCAATACGTTCCGCCGCAGGCAGTTGCTCGACCGTGCTGTAGCCGCTACGTGTATGTACGCCATCTAGTAATCGCCACTCAATTTCGGTGGTGAGGCTGGCCGGTAAGGCGGATTCGTTGGGAAATAGTCGCAGCGTAGTCACGGCGGTAGGCACCGGGCAAATGTTTAAGTAGATGTGAGGGGAAAATCAGAGCGGCAGTATGACACAGTGACATGGCGGCGCGCCAAGCGCTGGGAAAGAGTGGTGGGCTGCGAGGATGCGCAATAATGAAAATTATCGGTTAGATTTGTTTTTTTTGTGCGGTCTGCCCTATAATCGCCGACTCACTGCAAAACGACGAACGTTGGTTCATGGTAATTACCTGCAGTAGCGGTAGAAGGCATGAGCCGATTTATTCGTGAATATTTTGATTAGTTGAGAAAGCGCGAGCGTGGCGGAATTGGTAGACGCACTGGATTTAGGTTCCAGCGCCGCAAGGCGTGAGAGTTCGAGTCTCTCCGCTCGCACCAGGTTTTAAAGCTATCGCCGGCAATTGCCGGCGATTTCACGACATGAATGTCGCAACACAGGATCGATCCACATGCAAGCACAACTGGAAACGCTGAGCCAACTCGAGCGCCGCCTCGACATCGCCATCCCTGCTGCCGATATCGAATCCGCCGTGGAAGCCCGCCTAAAGCGTGTAGCCCGGACAGCTAAAATCCAGGGCTTCCGCCCAGGTAAAGCCCCGATGAAGATGGTGGCTGCCAGTTACGGCCTGCAAGTTCGCGAAGAAGTGCTGGGTGAGCAGGTGCAAACTGCCTTTGCCAAGGCCGTGCAAGAACAGAAGCTCCGTGTTGCTGGCTATCCTCGCTTCGAAGGCAAGCCTGCTCAAGGCGAAAGCTTTGCTTTTGCTGCAACGTTTGAGATTTACCCGGAAGTAGTAGTGGGTGACTTATCTGATAAGGCGCTTGATCGCCCGGTGTTGACTGTTACGGATGTTGAAGTCGAGAAGACGATCGAGATTCTGCGTAAGCAACGCACCAAGTTTGACCGCGTTGAACGTGCTGCCCAGAAGGGTGATCGCGTTATTGTCGATTTCAAGGGCACGATTGATGGTGTCGCCTTTCAAGGCGGCTCCAGCGATAACTACGCCTTCATGGCTGGCGAAGGTCAGATGCTGCCGGAGTTTGATAGTGCCGTAGTAGGTATGAAAGAAGGCGAAACCAAGACTTTCGACTTGGTATTCCCCGAGGACTATCAAGGTAAGGAAGTGGCGGGCAAGACGGCACAGTTCACGGTAGTGGTTAAGAATGTAGCTGGCGCCACCTTGCCTGCCGTTGATGCGGACTTTTCCAAGGCCATGGGCATTGAAGATGGTGACGTAAGCAAGCTGCAAGCTGAAATTCGTAAGAATGTTGAGCGTGAGGTGAAGCGTCGCCTGACTGCACGCGCTAAAGAAACCGTCATGCAAGCGTTGTTGGATGTAACGCCGATTGATGTGCCTAAGTCACTGATTGGTGTTGAGATCGAACGGTTGGCTGATCAGGCTCGCGAAGAGATGAAACAACGCGGTTTTGACCCCAAGAATATGCCATTGCCGCCTGATTTGTTTGAAGAGCAGGCGAAGCGTCGCGTTAGCTTAGGACTCATCCTTGCTGAAGTAGTGCGCGCCAATGGGCTGGAAGCCAAGCCGGAGCAAGTTAAGGCTATCGTAGCTGAGTTCGCAGAAAGCTATGAGCACCCTGAAGAAGTGGTCAAATGGTACTATGCCAGTCGTGATCGTCTTGAGGGCCCGGAGTCACTGGCTTTGGAAGACAATGTGGTCGAGTTCGTGTTTGCTAAAGCCAAGACCGTTGAGAAGCAACTTTCTTTCGACGAGTTGATGGGTCAGCAGCAAGCTGCATAAGACTTATTTGCAGTATTGAAAACGGGCTCGTCCGCCTCACCTTAGGGTATAGGCCGGCCGGGCCCGTTTGCTTCCTGGTCATTTCTGCTATCGCTACCTAATTCGTCAGGACATTATGAGTACCTGGAACCAAGCTGATTGGAATAAGACGCACATTGAGCCGCAGGGCTTGGGCTATGTGCCCATGGTCATTGAACAGAGCGGACGTGGTGAGCGGGCTTACGATATCTATTCACGTCTTTTGAAAGAGCGTGTCATTTTCTTGGTGGGACCGGTTAACGATGCCACCGCTAACCTTGTTGTTGCCCAGATGTTGTTTCTGGAGTCAGAGAATCCTGATAAGGATATATTCCTCTACATCAACAGCCCGGGTGGTTCAATTTCGGCTGGTATGTCGATCTATGACACAATGCAGTTCATCAAGCCGGATGTGTCCACCTTGTGTGTGGGGATGGCAGCTAGCATGGGGGCGTTTTTGTTACAGGCGGGCACTAAGGGTAAACGTTATGCCTTGCCAAACTCGACAGTAATGATTCACCAGCCTTTGGGCGGTTTCCAGGGGCAAGCCACAGATATTGAAATTCATGCCAAGTACATTCTCAGCTTGCGTGAACGGTTGAATAAATTGATGGCTGAACATACAGGCCGTTCACTGGAAGAAATAACACGTGATAGTGATCGCGATAACTTCATGACTGCTGATGAAGCCCAGGCTTATGGCTTGGTCGACAAGGTAATTACCTCGCGCGACGTTTTGGCTTGATAGGTAAGGGCTGGTCGGTTTGCCGGCCCTTGCACTAAAGCCGATGCTGCTCGAGCAACCATTCCAATGGCGAGGTTGCCATGACTGACAAAGAAAAACTCCTTTACTGTTCCTTCTGTGGCAAAAGCCAGCATGAAGTACGCAAGCTGATCGCAGGTCCGCAGGTATTTATTTGCGACGAGTGTATTGAGCTGTGCAACGATATTATCCGTGAGGAGTTGCAGTCTGGCGCCGGCAGTACAACGGCAGCCAAGACGGGTACGACAGGCAAACTTCTTACGCCGGCTGAGATTCGGGAGTCGCTTGATCAATATGTAATTGGTCAGGACAAAGCAAAGAAATCGTTGGCTGTTGCCGTATACAACCACTATAAGCGCTTGGCTAATCCGGCTGCCAAGGCCGGTGACGTTGAGTTGGCAAAATCCAATATCTTGCTGATTGGCCCAACGGGTTCTGGCAAGACTTTGCTTGCTCAGACGTTGGCGCGCCTCCTTGATGTGCCTTTCGTGATGGCGGATGCTACTACGCTTACAGAAGCAGGCTACGTCGGAGAGGATGTGGAGAACATTGTTTCCAAGCTCTTGCAAAAGTGCGATTGGGACATTGAGAAGGCGCAGCGCGGCATTATTTATATCGATGAGATCGATAAGATTTCACGTAAGTCGGATAATCCATCTATTACCCGCGATGTATCGGGCGAAGGCGTGCAGCAGGCCTTGTTGAAGCTGATTGAAGGTACAGTTGCATCGATTCCACCCTCCGGCGGTCGTAAGCACCCTAACCAGGAATTTCTGCAGGTTGATACCACCAATATCTTGTTTATCTGTGGTGGTGCTTTTGATGGCTTGGCTAATGTTATTCGCCAGCGCTCACAGAAGGGTGGGATAGGCTTCGGTGCTTCTGTCCACTCCAAGGATGAAAGTAAGAGCGTAGGCAAGACCTTGCGGGAGACAGAACCGGAAGATTTGATCAAGTTTGGCCTGATTCCGGAATTTGTTGGCCGCTTGCCTGTGGTCGCAACCTTGGATGAGCTGGATGAGGCTGCCTTGGTGACGATTCTTATTGAGCCGAAGAATTCTCTGGTTAAGCAATATCAGAAATTGTTTGAGTTGGAAGGGGCCGAGCTGGAAGTCCGGCCAGAAGCTTTGGTGGCGATTGCCCGTAAAGCGCTCGTTCGAAAGACCGGTGCACGTGGTTTGCGCTCCATTATCGAGGGCGCGTTGTTGGAAACAATGTATGAGCTGCCTTCGCAGGAGAATGTGCAGAAAGTGGTCATTGATGAAAATGTGATCGAGAACGGGGGGCAGCCAATTATGGTTCATGCTGATCCCCAGCAAGTACAGGCTGCTTGAGCTTGCCCCTGTTTTGTGAAAAGAAACCGCCTTGGGCGGTTTCCTTTTTTGCGCAGTTTTATTGCCATACTGATCCTATTTCGGTGAATATGGTCATGTAGGCAATTGAAATGTGCCTACTACACCCCATCTTCCAGCCATCGACTATCGCACTGGATGCCATTTATGTCCCAGCACGCTGAATTACCTTCTCATGCCATTGACTTACCGTTGCTTCCGCTGCGTGATGTTGTGGTCTTTCCCTATATGGTCATCCCCTTGTTTGTTGGCCGGCCCAAGTCTATTCGCGCGTTAGAAACCGCGATGGAAGCGGGTAAGCAGATTTTGTTGCTAGCCCAGAAAAACGCCGCTAAGGACGAACCATCAGCAGGTGACATGTACGATATTGGTACTGTTGCCACCATCTTGCAAATGCTCAAGTTGCCGGATGGAACCGTGAAGGTACTTGTGGAAGGTACCCAGCGCGCGCTGGTGGACGAGATTCAGGAGCACGAAGGCTTCTTTACAGCCACTGCGCATCCTGTACCCATGGATGCAGCTGAGGACACTGAAACTGAAGCGATGCGGCGTGCCTTGTTGGGGCAATTTGACCAGTTTGTAAAGTTGAATAAGAAAATCCCGCCTGAGGTACTGACATCGTTGGCAGGAATTGAGCGTGCTGGCCGCTTGGCGGACACGATTGCTGCCCATCTGCCCCTCAAGTTGGAGCAGAAACAAGACATCCTGGAAATGTTCAATGTGGGCGAGCGCTTGGAACATCTGCTTAAGCAGCTTGAGGCTGAGCTCGATATTTTGCAGGTTGAAAAGCGTATCCGTGGCCGGGTCAAGCGGCAGATGGAGAAGAGCCAGCGCGAGTACTATCTGAACGAGCAGGTCAAAGCGATACAGAAGGAGTTGGGTGAGAACGAAGAGGGTGCCGAACTGGATGAGCTGGAAAAGAAGCTCAAGTCGGCAGGTTTGCCTAAGGAAGCCAAGGTCAAGGCCGAAGCTGAGCTGAAGAAGTTGAAGATGATGTCACCGATGTCAGCTGAAGCTACGGTGGTTCGCAACTACATCGATACATTGATTGGTCTGCCTTGGAAGAAAAAAACCAAGATCAGCCAGGACTTGGCTGGTGCCGATCTGGTACTGGAAGAAGACCACTACGGCTTGGAAAAGGTCAAGGAACGTATTGTTGAGTATCTCGCTGTGCAACAGCGTGTAGATAAGCTGAAGGCGCCAATTCTGTGCCTAGTAGGGCCACCCGGCGTGGGTAAGACTTCATTGGGGCAGTCGATAGCGCGCGCGACAAACCGTAAGTTCATTCGCATGGCACTTGGTGGCGTGCGCGATGAGGCTGAGATTCGTGGCCACCGCCGTACGTATATCGGCTCCATGCCCGGTAAGATTCTGCAAAGCATGACGAAAGCGGGCGTAAAAAATCCGTTATTCCTGCTCGATGAAGTTGACAAAATGGGCCAGGACTTCCGCGGTGATCCGTCTTCGGCACTGCTTGAGGTTCTTGATCCAGAACAGAATCAAAACTTTGTCGATCACTACATCGAAGTGGAATACGACCTATCCGACGTGATGTTCGTGGCTACCGCCAACTCGCTGAATATCCCTGCACCTTTGCTTGATCGGATGGAAATCATTCGCTTGGCGGGTTACACGGAGGACGAAAAGGTCAATATCGCCCAGAAGTATTTGGTGCCAAAGCAGATGAAGGCAAATGGCCTGAAGGAAAACGAGCTGGTCATTCAGGAAACCGCGTTGCGTGACATTGTCCGCTTCTACACGCGTGAAGCTGGTGTGCGTAGTTTGGATCGCGAAGTGGCGAAGATCTGCCGCAAGGTGGTCAAGGCGCTGTTACTCAAGCCTACTGAGAAGAAAGTAACGGTTAGCGCAAAGAATCTGGAAAAGTATCTAAGTGTGCACAAGTACACCTACGGTTTGGCCGAAGAGAGCAATCAGATAGGCCAAGTTACCGGCTTGGCTTGGACCGAAGTGGGCGGAGAGCTGTTGACTATCGAAGCGGTGTCGTTGCCTGGTAAGGGCAAGATGATTACCACCGGTAAGCTTGGAGAAGTAATGCAAGAATCCATCCAGGCTGCTTTATCAGTGGTGCGTAGTCGAGCTGCCAGCTTGGGTGTGGATATCGACTTTTATCAGAAGCACGATATCCATATCCATCTACCTGAAGGTGCAACCCCAAAAGATGGCCCCTCGGCAGGTATTGCCATCACGACCGCGATGGTGTCTATCCTCACTGGCATACCAGTGAGGGCAGATGTTGCAATGACCGGGGAAATCACCTTGCGTGGCGAAGTATTGCCGATTGGCGGCTTGAAGGAAAAGCTGCTGGCAGCACACCGCGGTGGCATCAAGCATGTGCTTATCCCTGATGGCAACATGAAGGATCTGGTGGAAATTCCGGACAATATTAAGCAAAAGCTGGAAATTCATCCCGTGAAGTGGATAGATCAAGTGCTGACATTGGCTTTAGAGCGTCAGCCAGTCCCACATTCCGCAGAAGTGGGGGCTGCTGCGCCAGTGGTAGAAGCAGTTACGCCCCCGGCAGCGGGCGCTACGGTACTAACAAAGCATTAGTGAGTTTGCAGTACCAGGACGCGGTGGAGAGTTTAGCGCTCTCTGCCGCTATTGTTTGAGCGAATAGGCTGTAAGCCAGAGCCAGCCTGCCGTGTGTAATCAAAACTTTGCTAAAAATTTAGATTTCTTGTTGGCAAATGGCTAAAAGCTGCGGTATAGTAGTCGTCTTGTCGGATTGATGTGTTTCGAATTAATTCGACCCTTGTTTTGCTTATATTAAAGCAGCAATGGGTGGTTAGCTCAGTTGGTAGAGCGTCTGCCTTACACGCAGAATGTCGGCGGTTCGAACCCGTCACCACCCACCAGTTATAAAAACGACCGATTCGATTGCTTTAATAGCCACTCACTCGGGCGTAGTACCGAATCTGGAGCGGTAGTTCAGTTGGTTAGAATACCGGCCTGTCACGCCGGGGGTCGCGGGTTCGAGTCCCGTCCGCTCCGCCAGACAAAAAGGGTGAACTGTAAAGTTCGCCCTTTTTTTTTGCCTTTCGGCTTATCCAACCTGGCGCCAATTTAGGCGCGGAGATGCGTTTCCGATGTTTGAATTTGTACAGAACAATCGAACCTTGGTGGCCGTTGCGCTCGGCCTTGTTGGTGTTGGGCTGCTGGTTGGCGGTGGCGTAGCCGGCTATAGCGCTACCATTGGCGAACCCTATTTGGCTAAAGTGAATGGCGTGAAGATCACTGAGCGTGATTTAGCAATGGCTTCTGGCGGGGAGCCATTGGCTGCGGCAAATAAAGCTCAGTTGTTGCAAGACTTGGTACAGCGTCAGGTATTGCTAAGTGAGGCCGGAAGCCGTCACGTTATTGCCAGTGATACGCAGTTGCGCGAGCAGATCATGGCAATTGATGCTTTCAAGGAAAATGGTCAGTTTAGTGTAGAGCGGTACAAAAGCTTACTGGCTGCACGTCAAATGACTGTTGAGCAGTTTGAATCGCGGCTACGTGATGATTTACGCCTGCAGTTATTGGCTGGCGCTGTCGGAGTGAGTGGGTTTGGTTCCCAACTTGCTGCAGAACGCATAGTGAACGCTTTGGCGGAGTCACGTGAAGTAGCTAGCTTCCAGTTCTCACCGGCTGCTTATGCTGGGCAGATCAGCGTGTCTGAACCGGATATTAAGCAGTATTACGAGGCTAATCAGCGTGAGTTCAGCTTACCTGAGCGAGTCAAGGTCGCTTACGTGGTTTTATCTCGTGATGAAATGGCTGCTGCTTTGCCTGTGGATGCAGACAAGGTGCGTGCGTATTACGAAGCAAATAGGAAAGAGCTGGCGCCAGAAGAGCGCAAGGTACGACACATTCTGATTAGTGCTGATGCCAAAGCATCGGCAGCGCAACGTACCGCTGCTAAAAAGACGGCAGAATTATTGTTAGCTCAACTAAAACAGAACCCGGCTGGTTTTGCTGAGTTGGCTAAGCAGAAGTCACAAGATCCTGGTTCTGCGCCTCAGGGGGGGGACCTCGGGTATTTTGGCCATGGCGCCATGGTAAAGCCTTTTGAAGAGGCTGCATTCAAGTTGGCCAAAGGTGAGCTTAGTGGCGTGATTGAAACCGAATACGGTTACCACGTGCTGATGCTCGACGATATTCGGGTCAAGTCGTTTGATGAAGTGAAGTCATTGGTTGAGCAGCGCCTTAAGCAGGAAATGGCGCAGAAACGTTTCGAGCAGGCTCGTGAACAGTTTTCCGATTTGGTTTATCAGCAAGCGGATAGCCTCAAGCCGGCAGCAGATGCTTTCAAGTTGACAATGAATGAGAGTGACTGGCTCACCAAAGATGCAGTTACCGACGGCATATTGGGTGATGCAAAGGTACGGGAAGCGGTGTTTGCCGATGATGTTTTGAATAAAAAGCACAATACCGAGGCTATTGAACTGAAACCTGGTACGTTGTTGGCGGCGCGTGTGGTACAGCATGAGCCTGCCAAGTTACAGGCTTTGGCGGAGGTTTCCGGAAAAATTGCGGAGCAATTGAAGATGGATCGGGCGAAGGCCAAAGCCTTGGAAGAAGGCAAAAAAGCACTGGTTTCGCTTCAAAAAGGAGAGACGGTTTCACTGGCTTGGCAAGCAGCGAGAACATTGAGCCGTTTGCAGCCACAAGGATTAGCCAAAGCTGACTTGAACGCTATTTTTGCGGCATCTGTTAAAGAGAAAGCGTCGGCATTTGCCGGGTTGGAATCGCCAGCTGGATTTACGCTCTATCGAGTGGCGACAGCTGCTGGTGCCTCGCCATTGGAAGCCGGAATGCGTGAAGGTTTGGCGGGCAGTATTAGTAGTGCTGGCGCTCAGATGGAGTTGGCTGCTTATTTGCAGAAGTTGCGTGAACAGCACAAGGTCGAGAAGCCTTGATTATTCATGTGTTGAGAACAAAAGGCACCTGAAGTGGTGCCTTTTTGTTTTTGTGCGCCCAGCATGGGCGCACTCCTGCGGGTGGAAGTCTCGCCGTAAGTTGATCACAGCGAACGAAGTGAAGCGCAACTGCGTGAGGGCGACCGAGCGTGGGAAGGAAGCGTGGATCGTAAACCGCGAGCCGATGGACAAGAACCGGATAGAAGGCGCTGCCGAGCAGGGCGAGCGGGCATGACTCCGCGAAGCTCTCGTGATCAAGGCAAGGCGGCGTAAATCCGGCGGTTGTGCGGTGAAGGAGTGCGTTCTTACCTGGGGAGATCTCGCCTTATGCCTGAAAGGGCGACGGTGTCGAGCCGGAGCGAGAAGTCAGCAGAGGCCATAGTAGCTGCCTGTATGGGGCGAAGTGCCGAAGGAGTAGGAGGTGTAGCCTCTTGACTCTCGTTGCTGTGGCGTCTCAGATGTTCGCGAGAGCGAAGCTCGCCAAATGCGCTTGGAAGAGGAGAAGCCTTAACCGGCCTGGCAGCGAGACAAATAGTGGTGGCGAGTCTGGATCAGCGAAACCGGGCGATGTGCATCAATTGGAGGCAGATTGACCTCAACTGCTCCAACCGCCCGGTGCGGACCCGCATGCCGGGTGGTGTGGCAGGGGTCGGCCAGAACATCTGGTCGCCCCTATGCCGATCTACGTGCAGTAATGAATCTGTTATTTCGCCAGGACGTAGACTGTTTTCCCCTGAAGCTTGAATAGATGCACCGCATGGTAGAGATTCTCAGAGTGTCCTACAAAGAGTAGTCCATTGGGTCGCAGCAGTGGGGCAAAGCGTTCCAGAATCTTTAATTGTGTGGCGCGATCAAAATAGATCATCACATTGCGGCAAAATATGGCGTCGAGTGGGCCTCGAATCGACCAGTTGGGTTCAATGAGATTTTGACGCCGAAAGCTCATGATCTCCCGCAATTCGGATTTAATCTCAAATTGTCCATCACTACGTTTGTTGAAGAATTTACTCAATTGCTGCGGTGAAAGTTTATCCACCTTATCTGCGCTATAGATGCCTGCCTGCGCTGTTTTGAGTACGCTGGTATCCAAGTCCGTAGAGATGATTTTGACGGGTGGGCTAAGGCTATCAAATGCTTCGGCTGCAGTAATGGCTAGTGACCAGGGTTCTTCGCCCGTAGAGGAAGCAGAGCACCAGATATTCAGTGTGCCTACGGATTTGTTTGCCCGCAGATGGGCTAATAAAACTGGGAAGTGATGAGCTTCGCGAAAGAAAGAAGTGAGGTTGGTGGTAAGGGAGTTAATAAAGGCTTCCCACTCTGCTTCATTGCCCCGTTCCAACAAAACCAAGTATTCCTGAAAGGTGTTGAAATTGTGTGCACGCAGACGCTTGGCCAAGCGGCCGTAAACCATGTCGTGTTTACTGTCGTTTAAGGCAATTCCCGCATAGTCGTAGATCAACTTCTTAACACGCTCGAAGTCCTGCTGGGTGAATTTGAATTCACGGCTGGCTGTGCTGGAAGTACCTGCATTGCTTGGTAAGTTCGCACTGCCTGAGGGGCGCGGATCTTTTATCATACATTTATCTTAGCAGCCGATTGTGGGATGCCAATCTACGATCGGTTGCGGCAGTGTGAGTTTGTATTATCCTAGTCTATCGGTCGCGCGTTTCGCGCTTCTTGGATGTTGGGCAGCGCCCATTGCTGTCGCATCCGGTAATTTTTTGCCAGAGACTGCCGTCCTCCTTTTTCTGAGGAGCGGGTGGTTCGGCTGACTTTGCAGGTGCCGCTACAGGGTTGGGCTTCGGCTGTGGATGAGCGATAGGTGGTTCTTCGCGTCTGGGTTCAATATTTACTGGTTTGGATCTACGTTTTTCATTCGGTGAAGGCCGGTTGTTTTGCCTTATCGGTTTGGCAATAGGTGTACGTGTAGGCGTCGATGTAGTCGCTGCTGTTTCGGTTTCTTTTTTCTCGGGTTCGCTATTGAGTATTTCGTTCAGGTTGGGCGTGGCCTCAGAATCGGGTTCGGGTTCTGTGGCCGGCGTGGTGGTTGGTTGCGGAGGCTGTTCGTCTGCTACCGATGTTGGTGTTGGTGTTGGCGTCGGTGCTGGTGGCGTTACTGCTGGGGCAGTCACTTTACTGACTGGAGTATCGATAGGAATAGTTTTCGGCTTGGTGTCGTGACGAAGCCATGTGAACCCTATGATGATGACGATAAGGCCAGCAATGCCTGCAACCACGGGTAACAGATAATTCTTTGAGCGTGTTTTGGTAGGTGGATCGACTATCTGCGGTTTCTTAATTGGTGCAGGGGCAGGCGCAGTAGGTTTACTGGGCGGTGGTGGTGCAGCTTCTGCCTTGCTTGTCTGCACATCGCGTAAGGCGCCTCGTGCTTCTTTGGCGGTGGCAAAACGTGCCTCTGGGGCCTTCTCAAGACACCGCATTACGACATCTACAAGCCAATCCGGTACGTTGGGGCTGAAGCTACGGATATCAGCAGGTGTTTCATGTAAAATTTTATAGGCGATGCTGGCCATGTGATCGCCATCAAAAGGCCGCTTTCCGGTCAATACTTCGTAAAGCACGATACCTGCAGCAAATATGTCGGCTCGACCATCAAGCTTCTTGCCTTCTATTTGTTCAGGCGCCATATGCCGTGGTGTACCAACGATGGTACCCGTGCGGGTTAGGTCACTGGTGGGAAGTTGCGCAATGCCGAAGTCAGTGATCTTAAGTCGGCCATCGGCTTTCAGCATTAGATTGGCGGGTTTGATATCGCGATGGACGACGCCATTTTCGTGCGCATATGCCAATGCGGCGAACAGCTGGTCTGCTAGTTTCAACACACGGTTCAGGGGGAGGCGTATACCTTGATCCAATAAAGACTGTAACGTCTTTCCTTCGACAAACTCCATGGCGAGGTAAGCGTGGCCATTTTCGTCCCCACAGTCGAACATGGTGATGATGCCAGCATGGTTGAGCCGTGCAGCTGAACGCGCTTCTTGCTGTAAACGAGCAGCATATTCGGCTCTTTCGGCCATATTCAAGTGCAGACGCAGAACCTTGATGGCGACTGTACGGTCCAGTCGCTCATCCACAGCACGATAGACGACGCCCATCGCGCCTTCGCCTAACGTTTCCTTAATACGGTAGTGACCTAATTTTTCCATCTATCTATTCTAGCCTGCAATACGGGTTGCTATGCTTGAGGTACGCCATTGTCATTTTTTGAGGCCGCAGGGACTGAATCCTGCATGCATTAACGTGCTGTGTGGCTGGCCAAATCGTCTTCGATATCGGCCAGCAGAATATTTAACGCATCACTCGACATACCTATTTCACTGATCGATACGCCGAGTGAGAGAAGCATAGCGAACAAGCTGATACCAAATACAATATGGGCTGCGGATTGCATGTCAAAGAAAATCAAGAACATGCAAAGCACACAGAGCAGCATGGCACTTGCCCCGGCGGCTTGCATACCTCTAATCAATGCTACGCGTCGGCGCAAGTTGGCAATGTGGCGAAGAATTTTCGCATCTGGATTGGTTTTATAGTCCTCGTGCAGTTTTCGTATGACGCTGGAGAGACCAAGAAAACGATTGGTATACGCCAATAAAAGCAGCGAGATAGCGGGGAAGAGAAGTGCGGGTACACTGATTTCCATATGCATATTTCATTGCTTTCCGGTCATTGCGCGTAAGTCTGTAATGATGGTTTTAGCGTAAGTCTTGGTATCTACGTCGGTGTAGCGCTTTACGATGCGACCTTGAGGGTCGATCAAAAAAGTGTGCCGTTTGGCGAACTTCATGATGCCAAGATCCAATAACGCGCCATAGCGTGCAGCGGTCGAGCCATCCGGGTCGGACAGCAGCGTAAAGGGTAGTTGATGCTTTTGGCCAAAAGCCTGAATGCTGGTGAGAGAATCAGTACTGATACCGACGATCTCTGCACCCAATGCACGTAAGAGAATAATGTCGTCACGGAAACTGCACGCCTCTTCGGTACAACCCGGAGTATCAGCCTTTGGATAAAAATATAGCACCAGCCATTTACCAATGAACTGTTCATTCGTGCGCTTCTGGCCGGTTTGGTCGGTAAGATTAAATGCAGGCGCAGCTTGCCCCGGCGTCGCGGCTGCTTGGGCGA
Organism: Chitinimonas sp. BJB300; assembly: GCF_002735695.1. Lineage (GTDB taxonomy): Bacteria > Pseudomonadota > Gammaproteobacteria > Burkholderiales > Chitinimonadaceae > Chitinimonas. The sequence goes on along the minus strand of NZ_PDZH01000030.1, from coordinate 4,869 downwards.
ACAGATTGCAGATAAACAGTAGGGAAACAATAAGTGATTTCATACTAGATATATAAAGTGCATAGGCTGGTAGTGGTTGTTGAGCTGGAACTCACCCTGCTTACAAGTTGATGCATTACATGCAACATAGAGCGCCGAATGACCATAGGATACCAAGTTATGCTTCATAGTATTAGATTATGGCCTTATGCTCTTTAGGGATAGGCTGCTGCAGTTAGTGCCCCGTGAGACAGATTTCGACGGTAAATTCCCTGGATTTTTTTCTATGGGTTATAGAGTGAGAGCGGTGAGGTAGGTAAAGGATAAAAAAAGCGCGCAGGAATTGCGCGCTTTACTTATGCCAAATTGAAGTATTGCTGCTACTTCTTCCCCTTTTTCTTATCAGCTTGCGCTACATCAGAAGCTGCAACGCTTTTTACGCTGAGGGGGGCCTTTGGTGCGGCTGTAGCTGCAACTTTTGGCGCTGTCTTTTTGGCTGAAGATTTCTTTGCTGGCATGATGCCTCCTAGGGTAGGTAATTGAGATGGGGACTAACCTCAAATCAACGCAGCCATAAGGTGGCTGTAGCCCCACCCCAACAGATTGGTTCCCCAACGCCTCTCTGTAACAGGTTTATAGTCAGATTGTGCAAAAAATCACCCCGTTTAACCTTGCGCTTCAACGCTAAATGACAGACGCGCGCTAGCTAGGTAACGTACGATTAAATCGAAGCAAGATAATAAGTAACTCCACGGGGGTTGCAGTGCGTTATATATGGGGTTGTATGCCATCGTGAGTATTGCAACCAGCCTTCATTCTGGTCGATAACGGTGGCAGAGATTTGGGAAGATTGAGTGCAATTTATGGCCCGACTATTTCTCAATAGACCTTGCGAATTTTTAGAGTAAGACAATGCCAATACCCCAAGAAAATCATTAGGTAACAAATAAAATATTCTACTTAGGCAATGCTGTTGAGAGATGATGTATGGTTTTGCAAAGCGCTGGAAAATATATAACTTGAGCCGCCTCGGGTTTCGCTGAGGCTGGTGGATTTAAGTCAGGCCGGCATGGCACGCTTACCGGCATGTGCCGCTAAGAACCTATCTAAAGTCTGCTGCACGTTGGCAATATGGCGCTGAAAACGTTCTCGGAATGATCAATTGCCACGCGTAAACTCCGTTTCCTCGATTGTTTTCGCCTTGTCTTGCTTTAGCGCACGAGACTTTAGACAGGTTCTTAGCGGGCGTGACGGGTTAGGTCAGCAAGGGAAAGGCTACTGCGCCCGCTGGACTGGCCCAATTTTTGACTAGTTCGGCTACCATTGCGCCAGTGCTGGTCAAGCGCACACCGGCGTGTTCCATACGCCGCCATGCCATTTCTTCAGCAATCTGGTTCGACGACCCACAGGCATCACATACAACCTGTACGTTGAACCCTTCCTGCACTGCGCTTATGGCAGGCGAAACCATACAGATATCGGTGGTTACTCCAGCCATGACAAAGTTACGTTTGCCGGTGGTACGGCAAGCATTGGCAAACGCTTCGTCGTCCCAGGCGTTGACTACGCCTTGGCGCTGGATGCGTGCAGCAAATGCCTCGGGGAGGATGTCTTGCAGTTCAGGCATCAAAGGGCCTTGCACGTTGACGTTAGCCTCTTGGCTGGACGTCAAGACGACGGGCAAACCGGTGCCCTTGGCGAACTTGGCAAGAATCAGCACGTTACGTTGCAACAAGGCTAAGGGTGTTGTGGCAGCCCAGGTATTGGTCCCGACTTGATGGTCAATCAGGATGACTGCGGTATCTTGAAGATTGAAACGTTGCATGGCGTTACCTTTTTCGGTTGAGATGAAACGAGTAAGGGTGGCGTAGGTGTGAGTAAATCAAACTGAGTGTTCAAGCATCCGGTGAGCAAACATGCAGCACCATTTTCCCGCGTGCTTTGCCGGTCTCGCCTAGACGGTGGGCTAGGGGGGCATCGGCCAGCGTGAATTCCTGTCCTACCAGCATGCGTAAACGGCCTGTATCCACCAGGGTGGCCAATTGCGCAAGTACTGCACCGCGCGGGGGTGTAAAGACAAAGGTGCCGTGGGCACCGGCTGCGGCAGCGCGTTCAGGTGAGGGGGGCATCGTCGTGGCAACCAATAGGCCGCCGGCGCGCAATGTGCTCCACGATGCTTCTTGTGTCACACCACCCAGCGTATCCAGTACAACATCCATGTTTTTGACAACTTGCTCAAAACGCTGGGTACGGTAATCAATTACTTCGTCAGCACCCAGGCTTTTTACCAAGGCCAAGTCAGCAGTGCCTGCCGTAGCCGTCACATGTGCCCCATGTTGCTTGGCTAACTGCACAGCCAAGCTGCCAACTGCACCAGCACCGCCGTGAATCAGTACACGCATGCCTTGCGTGCATTGGGCTACTTCTATCAGTGCTGTCCAGGCAGCTTGACCTGGTGTTGGTAAGGCGGCGGCCGTGGCGAACGAGACGGTGCGGGGTTTGAGTGCTACCTGTGTCGCCTCCACCGCTAAATACTCAGCATACGTACCACCACGGGCAAACTCAGCGTAGAAAAAGACCTCGTCGCCAGGCGAGAAACCAGAGACGGCGCCACCTACAGCTGTCACCACGCCTGCGGCATCGGAGCCCAGGGTAAATGGAAACGTTTTGGCAAGGTTATCCGCCATGACACCACTGCGTAGCTTCCAGTCGATCGGGTTGATGCCAGCAGCCACCACACGTACCAATACATCGCCAGGACCACACATTGGGATAGGGGCGTCTTCCAGTTGCATCTGGTTGATATCGCCGTAGGCATGGATTCGAATGGCCTTCATGGGGAGTCTTTCTATGGTCGCTGATTGGTGATGACAGAATGGTATATTTGTCCATAATTTGTTTGAATAGAGATTAATGGATAATATTTTTCCATTAATGGAAAAATTGACCGCTATGGATAACCTATCTGCATTGCACGATATGGCTTTGTTTGTCGAAGTGGCGCGCACTGGCAGCTTCAGCCGCGCCAGCTTCAAACTAGGGGTACCGGGGGCTACGCTATCGCGGCGTATTGCCGCCATGGAGCGCAATTTTGGCGTGCGCCTGTTGGACCGCACGACGCGAAATGTGGCGCTCAGCGAGGCGGGGGTACGTTACTTTGAGCGTTGTGCACACTTGGTGGATGAAGCAAGGTTGGCGCAGGAGGCCCTGAGGGAAACCACCCAACGTCCGGTAGGCCATGTGCGTTTGTCAATGCCGGTCGATTTGGGACTAAATTACATCGGTCCATTGCTGCCTGACTTTATCCGTATGTACCCAGGTATCAGCCTGGATTTGGATCTGTCCCCACGTCGAAGCGACCTGATTACTGAGCATGTGGACGTTGCCATACGCTTGGGCGAGGTAGTAGGTGATCAACTCGTGGTAAGGCGCTTAGGGGCTGTCGAACAGTTTCTCTTTGCGGCGCCTGCTTACTTGGCATTGCACGGGCATCCTCAGCAGCCAGCTGATCTGGTCGAGCATGAGTGCATCACCATTGGGAGTGCGCAGCAGGCCAGTTGTTGGTGCCTGCAACGCGAGGGAAACTCTTTGGAAGTACGGGTACGTGGCCGCCTTGGTATCAACAACCCTGGTTTGATCAGGCTGATGGCGGAGCGGGGGATGGGTGTTGCTGCGTTGTCGCACAAGCTCGCGCGTGAGGCCGTTCAGGCCGAGCGCTTGGTGCGGGTGCTGCCTGACTGGTCTTTCAAGCCCCTACCAGTACATGCTGTTATGGCTACGCGTATGCAGACGGCCAGCGTGCGGGCAATGGTAGAGTTTTTGGCTGCACGGCTGTCACTGAAGTGAGATCGAAACTACAGCGGTACATTTTGCGGGATGAGATTCGCTGCCTTGTTTGGTCGAGTGGGTTGTAACACGGTAAACAATACCAGGCACATTGCCCAACATACCCATGCGGACCAGAGGGTATGCGATAGGAAATGCGCCCCACGCAGCTGTTGTCCCCAGCCTAATGCCATACCTGTGCTAAATGCCGCCACCCAGACCAGCCAAGCGCGACGTGGCTGGCGCCCTCGCCAAAACAACACAAAAGCAAACAATGCAAAGCCCGTACTCGCATGCCCAGCCGGAAAACACTGGCCTTGTGGAGCGCTGGCTGGCGGGCTATCAAGCAAAGACATATAGGGGAGTGTCCCGCCATAGCGGGTAAAATCCCAAGGGCAATGCCGATCGCTGGTGTGCTTGATAACCGACACGGCGGTCGGGGCCAGCAACAAAGCCAGTCCTACCGTCAGCCAACGGCGTCTGTCCAACATCCAGCTTGTGTGTAACCAACTCATGCCGATACGAAGCCATACGATCACCGCGATGAAAATGACACATCGCTTCACCCAGTGATGACTAAACACGTCCAACCACCAATTGCCTACACCTATAAAGCGCCCTCCTTGGTAATACGGATCAGCCAACCAGACATCCAAAGGAGTGAGTTCGAAAACCAGTAGTAGCAATAAAGCTGTCAGCGCCATGCAGGCTAATTCAAGTCGACTTACCGTCGCGCCCATTTCAATCCTTTCCTACACCAAAGACGATGAACCAAGACAATATATGCCCATCAGGGCTAAGAACCTGTCTATAGTCTTCTACGCGTCAGCAATAGGGCGTTGAAAACATCCTCGGAATGCGCAATTACCACTTGTAAACGCCGCTTCCTCGGCTGTTTGCGCTTTATCTTGCCCTAGCTCCCGAGACTCTAGACAGGTTCTATTCACCCGGCAACTAAGTATTGATCAGGCGGCGTACTTGATCCTGGGGTCTTCGAAATAGGAGCACACTCGTTCCGGGGTGTTTTCCAACATCTCCATATGGGCTTTGGTCGCTTGCTTGAGC
>NZ_PDZH01000308.1 GCF_002735695.1 Chitinimonas sp. BJB300 | reverse complement strand
ATGCTGCAGTTGCCGACAAGCTGCTCACCCCCGACATGGGCTGGCAGACGTTTGAAGGGATGATCGGCGGGGAGAATCCGCCCAATGTCGGGCCTGCCATCAACCACAACAAGTTCCTGGCCGGCAGTGTCAACGCCGCCCCCTTGCTGTTGTATAGCTATGGCAGTGGCGACCCCCGCCAGCTGGTCGAGCTCGATACCCTGGAACTGATCGACCTGTCGACCGGCGCCGTCATCAGCGCCAATGGCGACATGGTGCTCGGTCCCCGGGGCTGGTCACTGACCAACGGGGGATTCAACAATGAGAATAACAGCGTCGCCCTGAGCCCGGAGTTGATCAAGGTCCTGCTGCGTCCCGATGCGGTCAATGACCGCCTGACGCACTATGTCTACGACAAGGCTGGCCGGCTTATCCAGGAGGTTGTTGACACTACCAGACTTGAACTCACCACCCGTTTTGAATACGACGGAATGGGCAACCTGGTAACCAAGACCGATGCCAATCGTAACGCGACCCGTTTTGTCTATGACGCCATGGGTCGTCCGACTTTCAGCAGCGATGCGAATGGGGTGGTGACCGAGCAGCGCTATGACAGCATGGGGCGCGTAGTTGAGACCATTCGCTATGCCCAACCGGTCGACATCCACCGGCCTTTGGCCGAGGTGGTCAAACAATCGTTGGCCAGTCCCGGTGACCTGCGGACCCAGTGCACCTATGACGCTGCGGGCCGCAAGCTCACCGAGACGGTCGATCCCACAGGGCTAAAACTCACCACGCGGTTTGAGTACGATGCTCTGGGCAATGTGGTGGCGAAGTGGGATGCCAACCATACCGCCACTGCTTACACCTACGATGTGATGGGCCGCAAGCTCAGCGAGACGGTGGACCCCACCGGGCTAAAACTGACCACGCGGTACGACTACGACGCCCTAGGCAATGTGGCGACCCAATGGGACGCCAACGACAACGCCACCCGCTTTGCCTATGATGCGTTGGGCCGTCAGACCTTCAGTTGCGATGCGAATGGGGTGGTGACCGAGCAGCGCTATGACAGCCTGAGCCAAGTCACCGAGACGATACGCTACGCCAAGCCGGTCGACAGCAGCCGGCCCTTGGCCGAGGTGGTCAAGCAATCGTTGGCCAGTCCTGGTGACCTACGTACCCAGTACACCTACGATGCGATGGGCCGCAAGCTCACCGAAACGACCGACGCCATCGACATCCGCACCAACCCCGATGCCCCTACGCAGCGCGTGCAGCTGGTCACCCGGTTTGAATATGACAGCCAGGGCAACCTGA
>NZ_PDZH01000307.1 GCF_002735695.1 Chitinimonas sp. BJB300 | reverse complement strand
ACCCCTTCTTCCTTAGCCGCTTCGCCTTTAGCTGCCGAGTCGCACAGGGTGGACGAAGCCGAGCGCCAGACCTTGCTGGGCCGGGTGCTGGCGTATTACCACGACACGCTCAAGCAAAACCCCGAGGTGCTGGCCTACCTGGATAAGCGGGGTTTGAATCACCCTGAGTTGATTGGCACCTTCCAGCTGGGTTACGCCAACCGCACGCTGGGCTATCGACTGCCAGACAAGACCCTGAAGGCGGGCATGGCGGTGCGTCAGTCCTTGCAGACGGTGGGCTTGCTGCGCGAGAGTGGCCACGAGCACTTCAACGGTTCGCTGGTGGTGCCAGTGATCGGCCTCAATGGTCAGATCCACGAAGTCTATGGCCGCAAGATACGCACTGATTTGCGCGCAGGTACCGCGGAACACCTCTATTTGCCGGGTGGACATGCTGGCGTGTGGAACGAAGCCGGACTGGCGGCGGCAGGGGGTGAGGTCATTCTGTGTGAGGCGCTCATCGACGCGATGACCTTCTGGGTGAATGGTTTGCGCAATGTGACGGCCAGCTATGGGGTGAACGGGTTTACTGCTGACCATCTGGCGGCCTTTGAGCGGCACGCGGTTAAACGGGTGCTGATTGCCTACGATCACGACGAAGCAGGCGACAAGGCTGCGCTGGCCTTGGCAAAACAGTTGCAAGCGCTGGGGTTGGATTGCTGGCGTATCCGCTTCCCGCATGGCCTGGACGCCAACGCCTACGCCCTGGCGATGAAACCCGCGCATAAAGCCTTGAGTTTGGTGGTGCGTAAAGCCGAATGGATGGGCCTGGAGGACGCGCCGAGCGAAGGTAAGCAAGCCCTGGCGGCGATGGCTTCCCGCGTCATGGAAGGGCCAGCGGCGGCTCCCCCGCTTCCCTTAGCCGCGGGTTTGCCTGCCGTGACGGATGGGGCGGTGCCGGTGACGCCACCGGTTGCCGATTTACCTGCCAGCCCGGTGCCGCCTGCGCCGCATTGCGATCTGAGCGCCGAGGTGAACGAGCGGGAAGTGGTGATGCAGCTGGGGGGCCGGCGTTGGCGGGTGCGCGGTTTGCCCAAGAATCTGGCGGTGGGGGTGCTCAAGGTCAACCTGATGGTGAGCGAGGGCGATGACTTCCACGTCGACACGCTGGACCTGTATGCAGCGCGGGCGCGTAGCCAGTTCCTGCAACAGGCCGCCGTCGAGCTGCGAGCGTCAGCGGAGACCCTCAAGGCCGAGTTGGGCCGGGTGTTGCTCAAGTTGGAGCAGGTGCAGGACGACACGATTCAGCAAGCCTTGATGCCACAAGCGCC
>NZ_PDZH01000306.1 GCF_002735695.1 Chitinimonas sp. BJB300 | reverse complement strand
GACGCCGCAAGCCGGTTGACCCGTACCACCCAATACGCCAAAGCGATTCCCAACCCGATGGTGGGTGAAGCCGAACTCAACGCGCTCCTGCGTACAGATCCTTACGCCAAGGACACCGCCAACCGCAGTACCCATACGCTGTACGACAGCGCCAACCGCATCAGTGGTGAGATCGATGCCGCCGGCTACCTGACCGAGTACACCTACGACGCGGTCGGCAACCGCACCCAATCGACACGCTATAGCAACCGCGTCTGGTCGCATGGCGGTAGTGGACTGTTCAACACGCCCGAGCGATGGGATGCCATCCTGGGGCAGAACGCCGGGGGGTGGGCCAATCAAGAGTCCTTCCCACGACTGGTGGGTGACATCAACGGTGATGGTCTTGCGGACCTGGTCGGTATTGGTTCGGATGCCCTGTTCACCTTTATCGCCACCGAGCACAACCAGTTCGCCATCGGCCCGACCGGCACGCAGATGCGGGCCGATACGGGGTGGACCAGCCAGAACATCATGCCGCGTGCGCTGGCGGACATGGATGGCGACGGTCGTGCCGATCTGGTGGGTTTCGCCACCGATGGGGTGTATGTGAGTTTGGCCCAAGGCAACGGTATGCACTTCACCGGTTTTGGGTTGGCGAATCGCTGGTTACAAAACATGGGCCGAGATGCCGGTGGCTGGATCAATCAAGACACCTATCCGCGGCTGGTTGCCGATGTCAATGGCGACAAGAAAGCGGACATCGTAGGGTTCAGCGCGGAGGGTGCCACGACCTATCTGTCGACGGGAACTGGGTTGACCCATGTGCATACCAGCCCGCAGTTCATGCGCTCGACGGGCTGGACCAGCCAGACCGAACGCCCGCGAGCATTGGCGGATATGAATGGGGATGGCAAAGCCGATATCGTCGGCTTTGCCTCGGATGGCGTCTATGTCGCCCTGGCCGAAGGGTCTGGCACCCAGTTCACCGGCTTTGGGGCGATGACCCAGTGGTTATGGGGCATGGGCAGCCATGCGGGGGGCTGGTCGAGCCAGGACCTGTATCCGCGTCTGTTGGGCGATGTGAATGGCGATGGCAAAGCCGATCTGGTGGGGATGGGACAGGGGGAAACCTCGGTTTATCTGTCCTCCGGTACCGGCTTTGCCAGTGGGTCGACGGAAATGGCCTTTGCCCACAGCGCAGACTGGCCAAGCCAGCATCTCACACCACGCTTCTTGGCGAATCTGAACGGCGATGGCCGGGCTGACCTGATCGGCTTGGGCCGGGACGGGGTGTATGTCGCCCGCAGCACGAACTTGGCTTTGGCCATGTTGCGTCCGCACC
>NZ_PDZH01000305.1 GCF_002735695.1 Chitinimonas sp. BJB300 | reverse complement strand
TGAATGCCTGAGCATCAAGACGCAGAAGAACCCATTCGCACTTTGCCGCAAGTTACTGATCAACGCCTCCCGCGCGGCTTATGATCAGTTACAGCTGCTTCTCGCAGCTACTGCGTAACATCAGGTTGTAAGCCACGTAACCCAGGTTGAAACCGGCTTGCGTCAGCATGTTGATATTGGGGTCAGCCTTGAGCACCGCGACATCGGCCGGTTTGGGTTGGAAGGCGACGTCGCACTCGCCGGCTTTGAGCTTCTGTGCCCGTACCGAGCTATCGGTAGTGATCGAGAAGATCAGGTTGTCGATCTTGACTTCACCTTTCTTCCAATAATCCTTGTTGGCGGTGTAGCGGATGATGGCGTCTTTTTGGTAGCTCTTGAAGACAAATGGGCCGGTGCCAATCGGGGCGGTGTTGATGGTGGTGGGCTTGCCGGCCTTCAACAAGGCATTGGCGTATTCGGCCGAATGAATCGAAGCAAAAGACATGGCCACGTCGGCCAGAAAAGCGGCATCCACATTCTTAAGCGTGAACTTGACGGTTTGTGGATCAATCTTTTCTACCTTGGCGATATTCGTATCCATGCCCATATCGGTGAAGTAGGGGAATTCAGTCGGGTAAGCCTTACGGAATGGGTGTTCCTTGCTTAGCATGCGTTCGAAAGTGAACACCACATCGTCTGCGTTGAAGTCGCGCGTGGGCTTGAAGCTCTCGTTGCTGTGGAATTTCACGCCTTTGCGCAGGTGGAAGGTATAGGTCAGGCTGTCTGGGCTGATTTCCCATTTTTCCGCCAAGCCAGGAATCACCTTGGTGGCGCCGCGTTCGAAGTCCACGAGACGATTGAAGACGGTTTCGGCTGAAGCATCAAAATCAGTCCCCGCTTGATATTGGCCGGGGTCGAAACCTGCAGGGCTGCCTTCAGAGCAGTATTTCAGCGTAGAAGCAGCGTGTGCACCTACGGCACCGGTAGCTAATGCAGCAGCCACCGCTATCTGTAATAAGGTCAGTTGCTTCATAGAATTCTTCCTCTTGAATTAATACAGAATGACGGCGTCTACCGCGTGGCGGTAAACGGTAACACACACGGTGGCAAGTCAGCAGATGGTGAAAGTGATGCGTTGCGGAAACGTGACAACTATCCCTAAATTCTGTTTGTTACCTTGCGGTGCTACAAGGCAACAAACAGGGTTGAGATGCGCGCTGTCACCAGCCGTTCGTTGTCACGCCTTATTTGGTGCATTCCGTTCACTACTTAACTGATGTTACGCAGTGCATACGATAACCTGTCGCCATGAAGAACAAAAAACTCGATTTGTACGGGCTTGTCGGCGATGGTAGATGGTGCAGTGAGCCACGACCAGGTCACGCGTTTTTTGTCCAAG
>NZ_PDZH01000304.1 GCF_002735695.1 Chitinimonas sp. BJB300 | reverse complement strand
CTTTGCCGAGCTGAACGTCTGGCTGGGAGATCGCTGCCGGGCGCTATGGGCTGAACTGATGCACCCTGAGCACAAAGGCCTCAGCATCGCTGAGTTGTTGGAGCGGGAACAGGCCGAGATGATGCCGATGCCGGCGCCGTTTGATGGCTACGTGGAGAAGATAGCGCGGGTCTCCTCGACCTGTCTAGTGAGCATCCACCGCAATCGTTACTCGGTACCGTGTGAACTGGCCGGTCAACTGGTCAGTATCCGGCTTTATCCTACCCAGGTCAGGATCGTCGCCGACGACAGTGTAGTAGCCAGCCATGAACGGCTACTAGATCGATGAGGCACCTGCTATGACTGGCAGCATTACATCCCGTTGATTGCACGTAAGCCGGGTGCATTGAGAAACGGCGCGCCCTTTGCCGACATGCCCACCCCGTTGAAGCAGCTGAATCAGGGTTTACTCCGCCACCCCGGTGGGGATCGTGTGATGGCCCAGGTGCTGGCAACCGTCCCGATGGCGGGTCTGGATGCGGTGCTGGTGGCAGTAGAACTGGTCGTCGAGTCCGGCGCCCTCAGTATTGAGAACGTGCTGAATGTGCTGGCTAGACTGAACGCGAGTCCGATGCCTGCGGGGGCGGAAACGAGCCTGCAACTGAAGGAGGCGCCGCGTGCCAATACCGGTCGATATGACAGCTTGCGCTGTGTCACCGATACCGTAGTGACGGTGGAGAGGGCGGGTCATGCGTGATATTGCGAAGGAGCTCAAAGCATTGCGGTTGCATGGCATGGCGAGTACGTGGACGGAGCTGACCGCCCAGGGGGACAGTTCAACATCGGCATCCCGCTGGCTGATCGAACACCTGCTACAAGCCGAAGACACCGACCGCGCCATGCGGTCGATCCACCATCAGATGAGCACGGCCAAGTTCCCGTCCCACCGTGATCTGGCGGGGTTTGACTTCGATGCTACCCAGGTCGATCAGCATCTGGTCAGGCAGTTGGCGACGCTGGTCTTCACGGACACGGCGCAGAATCTCGTCTTCATTGGTGGTCCGGGTACCGGCAAGACGCATCTAGCCACAGCCATCGGCATTGCTGGCGTGACGGTGCAGAGCAAACGGGTGAGGTTCTTCTCGACGGTAGACCTGGTCAATGTACTGGAAAGAGAGAAGCGCGACGGGAAAGCCGGTCGGACAGCCCAGACATTGATGCGCATGGATCTGGTCATTCTGGATGAGTTGGGTTACCTGCCGTTCAGTCAGATTGGGGGTGCTTTACTTGTAGAAGTTCAGACTTGATCTGACAGTTGCCCGTTTTGACGGTGCCCGATTGTCATACATGGACGCCCCCGTTTGCCAAGCCATCTTTTTGTTGCACCAAGAACAAGGTTGAGATTGCAGCCATA
>NZ_PDZH01000303.1 GCF_002735695.1 Chitinimonas sp. BJB300 | reverse complement strand
CACGCGGCAACACCACCCGCCATTACTACGATGCCGCCGGCCAGCTGCGTTACACCGTCAATGCGCTGGGTGAAGTGCGCCAGCTGGATTACACCGCGTTTGGGGAAGTCTGCCGCACGACGGTCTACACCCAGCGACTGGGTAATCTCAATGGTTTGAAGGGCGGATTGCTGACCGACGCCATCCAGCAAACCTTGACGGCATTGGCGAATGCCAACGAGGACAAGACCAGCCGTATCAACTACACCCTGCGCGGTCTGGTCAAAGAAGCCCTCGATAGCCTGGGTAAAACCACCCGCACGACCTATACCGCCTTCGGCGAAGTGGAAACCCGCATCGACCCGATTGATGCCAGCCGGCAGACGCTTGCGCGCTTCTACTATGACCAGACCGGTCGACTGGTGCGCACGATACGGGACGAGCTGGGGCTCAATCTCATCACAACGACCGACTACGACGCGTTCGGTCGCGCCACCGCCTTGACGGATGCCAACGGCCACACCACCCGCACGGAATACGACCGCCTCGGTCGCAAGGTGGTCGTCACCAACCCGCTCAATGCCAGACAAAGCGCGGTCTACGACGCCTTTGACCGCGTCCTGCGCCAGACCGATGCGCTGGGGCACACCACCACCACCGAGTACGATACCGCCAACCGCCGCATCACCGTCACCACGGCCGATGGGGTCAAAACCAGCAGCGAACGCAACCGGCATGGCGAGGTGGTCAAGCTCACTGACGGCAATGGCCACAGCACGACTTACCAGTACAACGCCGACGGCAAACTGCAAAGCAGCACCGATGCGCTGGGTAACACCAACCACAAGGCTTATGACAGCGTCGGCAATGTCATCAGCACGACCGACGCCAACGGTACGGTCACGCAATACCAGTACGACGCCGCCAACCGGCAACTGCAAAAGCAGATCGACCCGACGGGCTTGAACCTGACCAGCCGCGTCACGCTGGACGGCCAGGGCCGCACGGTGACCAGCACCGACGCCAATGGCGTCATCACCCGCAACCACTTCGACCGCAAGGGCCAACTGACGGCCGTGGTGGTGGACGAAGGTGGGCTGAAGCAGCGTACCGAATACGTGTACGACGACCAAGGCCGCACGCTGACGCTGATTGAAGGCGCCGGCACGCCGGCAGCCAAGACCACCCAGTATGGATACGACAGGCTGGGCCGACGGATCAGCGAGACGGTTGACCCAACGGGGTTGAAGCTCACCACCCGTTACGACTACGACGGACTAGGCAATGTGGTGGCGAAGTGGGATGCCCAGGGCAATGCCACGCACTATGTCTACGACAAGGCCGGCCGCCAGGTCTTCGCCATCGACCCGCAGGGCGCGGTGACCGAAACCCGTTACGACGCCATCGGCAATGTGCTCGCCAAGCACAGCTATGCCAAGCCGATCC
>NZ_PDZH01000302.1 GCF_002735695.1 Chitinimonas sp. BJB300 | reverse complement strand
GCGTGGCTGGCAGGGATGACCACGCTACTCGGGCGTTCTGCACCGCCAGCCAAGGTCATCGTATTGGCAAACCGGGTGGTACGCACCGCATTGCCGTGGGCATCGCGTTCGAACTGCGTCACGGTGTAATGGTCAATACCGCCGACACGCTGCGAAGCAGTAGCTTGATGGGTCATCCGCCCCAAAGCGTCGTAGTAGTTGAATACCCGGTTGCCACGCGCATCGGTGGTTTCGATCACATTGCCGTATTGGTCGTAACGGCTGCGGGTGGCGACGTCGACGTTGATATAGGTCAACCCGCCCTGGCCATTCACCGTGGCGCCCGCCACATTTTCGCGGATCTCGGCGGTGCGGTTGCCCAGCTTGTCGTATTCGTAACGGGTGCTGCGGTTTGCACCGGTGATGGGGTCGGTCTTATTGACCACCGAGCCGACCAGCAATTCAAACATCGAGGCGGTGTTCTCTTCCCCTGGGCCGCAACTGGCAACCTGGGCAGTCAGGCGCGCAGCGTACTGCACTTCCCGCGTCATCTTGCCCTGGTTGTCGTAAGTCCATTGGGTGACATAGCCTTCGGCATCGATCTGCCCGACCTTACGGCCCGCGGCGTCGTAATAGTAGATCGTGTCGGCCCATTGCTCGGTAGGGCCCACCTGCGCCAGCAACACCGATTGCTTCACCAGCAAGCCTTGGGCGTTGTACTGGTTGCGGGTGACCTTGCCCCCTTCGTTCCCGGTGACTTTGTCCAACTGGTAGGCGGTGGGTTCGGTAATCTGCGTCACCCGACCCGCCTGATCGTACTGGTACAGCATGGCCCGGTCAGCTGGGCTGCGGTTGGTGTCACGCAGGGCGGTGATTTCTGCCAAGGTGTAGCCCTGCTTGCGCGCGGTGGCCAGGTTGAAGGCGTTGGCATAGCGAATGACCGCCGTGCGGTTGCCCATGCCGTCGTATTGGAATTCGCTGAGGAAACATGTACCACCGTTCCCCAAGGCATCGGTTTCGAAACGGATACGCCCCAATGCGTCATAGGCCTTGTAGCGCCAGTTGCCGCCGACATCCTCATACGCCACCGCATTGCCGACGCTGTCGTAATGGGTGGTACTTGTCGGCGTAAACGTGGCTTCACCCAGACTAGCGCGATTTAGGTCTGCCCCGTTGTAGGTCGCACCGTTACTGACCTCTGGCGTGCCGCCTACCACCGCAAAGCCCGTCTGCTTGAGCGTCGTTTGCCGGCCGGCTTTGTCATAGGCAAACTCGCTGACGCGTTCCATTCCGGTGATGCCGGCCGCTTCCGTGCGTTTAATCAGGTTGCCCTGGCTGTCATATTCAAACCGGGTGACCAGCTGCACGCGCTGCGTAGGGGCATCGGGGTTGGTGCGGATGTCGATGGCGTCGGTCGTTTCGGTGAGCTTGCGGCCCATCGCATCGTA
>NZ_PDZH01000301.1 GCF_002735695.1 Chitinimonas sp. BJB300 | reverse complement strand
CGATCACCACGACCTATAAAAAACGGTGGGCCGTGGAGGTCTTTCACAAGTCACTCAAGTCCAATGCCAGTCTGGCCAAGTCGCCTACGCGTACAGTTCGCACCCAAAGCAACCATGTGTTCATGACGATTTGCGCAGCCTTCAAACTTGAATGCCTGAGCATCAAGACGCAGAAGAACCCATTCGCACTTTGCCGCAAGTTACTGATCAACGCCTCCCGCGCGGCTTATGATCAGTTACAGCTGCTTCTCGCAGCTACTGCGTAACATCAGTTATTACTATTGGTAGGCAGGCTTTCTGTTGAAATATCTTCAATATTTGGATTTGGCTTAGCATTGTGTATGCATTCTTTAATCATTTCTTTAGTAATTCTATTTTCTGAAGTCATGAAAACCCCCTGAGAAATTTTGAATCGTGCGTGTCTCTGTTGTAGTACCGCCATGACTTGCCATCCAAGCTACCCAGCCAGCCTCGCCAACACCGTTTCCTTTAATCGCTCCAAATCCTCGGCACTCAGCCCCAACAAAGGCCACGCTATATAGTCCCTTCCGGCCCGCCGCGCTTCACTTTGTCGCGCAAGCAGTAATGGTGGACCCGTGCCACCCATTGCGCACGCCCCGCGAATGTCATGCTTGCCTCGTCCCCCTTCGGTCCCAAATTAGTCTACCATTGCGATATGCACGCTTGCCGTTAGTAACGCAATGCGTTAGTATTCTTTCATGATCCAAACGTTCAAGTGCTCTGACACCGAGGCTCTTTTCCAAGGACGGCGAGTTGCCAGATTTGCGAATATCGAGACCGTCGCCATGCGGAAGTTGGCAATGTTAAATCGTGTCGTGCGAGTGGATGAATTGCGCATTCCTCCAAATAATCGATTGGAGAAATTGCACGGGGACCGGGTTGGTACGTACAGCATCCGAATTAACGACCAATTCCGCATTTGTTTCAGCTTCGACAATGGGTCTGCGTTCGAAGTAGAGATTGTCGACTATCACTAAGGAGTGACGACTATGACACGCGAAATTCCTTATCCGACTCCTGGCGAAATTCTGCGTGAAGAATTTTTGCTACCTATGGATATCACGGCCTATAAGCTGGCTCACGCTATTGGCGTACCTCAGCAACGGATTGGAGAAATCCTCAGAGGTGAGCGTTCTGTAACTGTCGATACCGGTTTGAGGCTGTCCCGTTATTTTGGGATGAACGATAACTTCTGGACTGGCTTGCAGGTCGATTACGACACCGCCGTAGCGCGAGAAAACTTAGCGGAAGTGCTAGACCATATCGTACCGCTAGCCGCCTGAAATCGGATGTAAGCAATGGGATGGACCCCTCCTCACCTAAGCGGCATCTAGGTGCCAGACTGGTAGTTCCGACCACCAGTCAACGGTAAAGAGGAGTCCACCATGAAGAGTATTCGAGTTGGCGTCGATTT
>NZ_PDZH01000300.1 GCF_002735695.1 Chitinimonas sp. BJB300 | reverse complement strand
TCTAGAGAAAATTGTTCTTTATTGCTGCGATTGAGCCTGTGCGGATGCGCTGGAACCCGCATGGTGTCTGGGTTTGGTGGGAGTCGGTACGACCGTTTGTGTCAGAGCCGAATATCTATGCCTATGTTCATGGAAACCCACTTAAATACACCGATCCCAAAGGTTTGTTTGCGTGGATGGCCGTACCCTATGTTTGTGGAGGTGGTGCCTGTGAAGCAATATTAGCTACAGGTTGCGCTGCAACCCCAGGTTGTCAGCAAGCGGTTAAAGCCACCGTAAAAGCTTGTGTCGACGCTGCGGATAAGATTGGGGACTGGATTTTTAACCAAGGTACAGCAGTCCCACCTCTACCAACGGACTTAGTTGGTGATCAAAGTGACCCACGAGCAGGCCCAAATAAAGGTGGTAAGAGGCACACCAGTGGGCCACTCCGACCAGAACATGGCGGAACGGGTGATTACGATAAAGATTTGGACGCCCTAACTGGTGGAACTCGGCCTTGGCAGCCAGGAGACAAAGCTCCCCCAGGTAGCCAAGTTGGACCTAATGGTGTTTTTGGCCGCCCGGTAAATTCATCCGGAGGTAAGAGTATCGACATTCCTCCCAATGGAACAAAGCCACATGAAACCCTTCATTACTAATTCCAAAGAAAATGGCCGCCCTGTACTTCGTCTTCAATGTGAAGGAGCGAAGTCGGAGAACCTAAAGCAACTATTAGAAGGGTTGAGCATTACTGCATACGCCTTACCAGAGGGACATTCGCTAGCAAGCGCATGGCAGCTGCGATTTATTTTTAACAACCAACTCATTCTTGAATTCTCTTCAGTGTGCACTGAGGTTGTTGGCTGGCAAGAAGTCGGAAGTCTCAATGTAAAGGTCATTGACGATACTGATCAGTTCAGCAACATTTTTAGCATTACTGAAATAAAGGAGTTCTTGGTTACCTCAGTGGAATATTTAGTTTACGAGGATTCAGACGCTTACTCGGAGTGCGGGCTCGTACTTCGTTCCTCATTGGGGGAAGAGGTAATTATTGCTGCGGGTGTTTCTCCAGGTTCAGTGTCAGTACAAGCCCCTTTCTCAACGCTGGATTTCGAGCCTGAGTTTCCAACTTCAGATTACCAACGAAAAAGTATGTAGTTTGGCTTCAAAGCCTCGAATGCTTAGTAATTCTTGAACCATAAAGCCGGTGCTGGAGTAATCCTCACCGGCTTTGTTCTATTTACGATCAAGCAAACAAATAGCATCAAAACTAAAAGCCGTCGTCGCGATACAGACAGTGGCTCACAAAGTGCCAACGGTTTGCTTAAAACTCGCCGATTGCACGGCAAAGCCGCGCTTGTCAAACAGCGCCCAATAGTTACCAGGTAACAGCGTCCAATTCTTTCCATTTACTCAGTACGTCTTCGACCCTTTCTTGCGGTGTTTGAATCGGTAGGAATCATTACCCGTTTCCAGAATGTCG
>NZ_PDZH01000299.1 GCF_002735695.1 Chitinimonas sp. BJB300 | reverse complement strand
TCGACCACTGTCAGATTAGGGGCAGGCTACTGGTTGACCGACCGCTTCGCGCTGAACGCCGATGCCGAACACAGCGTGGAAGGCACCGACCAACGCCGCTACGGCGCCGGCGCGAAGTACCTGCTCACCGAACGCAGCAAGCTGTATGGCCGCTTTGAAGGTCAGACCGGCCTCGCCTCCGCCTACTCGCTGGGTGCTGCCGACAAGAGCAATAGCTTCATCGCCGGGGTGGACAGCAGCTATATGCCGGGCGGCAGTGTCTTCAGCGAATACCGGCTGCGGGATGCCGAATCGGTGCAGATGGCCGATGTACGTGACCAGCAACTGGCCTCCGGCGTGCGCAATGTGTGGAACCTCAGCCAGGGGGTAGCCGCCAACACCAGCGTTGAATACCTCCAGATCCTCAAAGGCACGCAACAGGAAGCCGCCGCCATCGCCACCGGGCTGGACTATGCCGTCAGCCCCTTGTGGAAAGCCTCGGCGAAACTCGAATGGCGGCGCGTGTTCGACAACAAGCAGGTCACCGGCGACCAGAGCCAGAACCAATGGCTGAACACCCTCGCGTTTGCCCGCAAGCTCAACCGTGACTGGACCTTGCTGGCGCGCAACTACCTGCTGTGGACCATCAACAACGACAACGCCAGCGGCACCGGCAAGCTGGGCGATACCAAGCAAGACCGGGCGCAGATCGGGTTTGCCTGGCGGCCGGTCGACAACAACCGGGTGAATGGCCTCGCGCGGTATGAGTACAAGATGGTCAGGGATGACTCGCAACCCCAGGCCAACAATGGCGTCGGCGGCGACCACTACAACGCCCACATCGTCTCGGGTCACCTGGACTACCACCCGAGCCGACCGTGGTGGCTGACCGGACGCCTGGCGGGCAAGCAGACCACGGACGACACCCTGAACGTTGACCAGCGGACTTACCGCGCCTGGCTGGTCAGCGGGCGTGGCGTCTACGACCTGACCGAGAACTGGGATGTGGGCCTGATGGCGGGTGTACTGGGCAGCCCACAAGGCGGCAGCCGGCAATACACGTACGGGATGGAACTGGGGTACCTGTTGAAGGAGAACCTCTGGCTATCGGCAGGCTACAACTGGACCGGCTTCCGCGACCGGGACTTGAGCGGGCCGGAACAGACGGCGAAAGGGATCTACCTGCGCCTGCGGTTCAAGTTCGACGAGACGCTGTTGAAAGCCAAGGATCCGAACGTGAACGTCAGTTTAGATCGCTAGGGAAGCGGGACCAACAGGGTCACGTACCGGACAAATCAAACAGAGGCAGCCATGAAACAGACGAAGACAAAGGTAGCGAAGGGCGTGTTGCTGATCGGCGTGATGTGGACAAGCGCCGTCAGCTGGGCAGCAGGGGCTACCCTGACAGCGCCCTCGGATCGGATCAGCGACCAGGCGATCGCCGCCGACCAGAACGGCTATGCGGCCACCCAGGGGCGGATCAAAGCCCT
>NZ_PDZH01000002.1 GCF_002735695.1 Chitinimonas sp. BJB300 | reverse complement strand
CCTACCATCGCCGACAAGCCCGTTGCTGTCGCCGCACCAAACGTGCTCAGCAAATAGTCGGTGTACAAATCGAGTTCTTTGTTCTTCATGGCGACAGGTTATCGTATGCACTGCGTAACATCAGTTATTGATTACGCCATCACGATGACTGTGTTCAGATAGTCATTCCCACCATCTCACTCACTGCCACTAAGTGTTAGGGTTTGTGATGGTGGGCGTAATATCGTTGGGCCAACCGATACGCGAGTCGATAGCTTTCAGGGCATCGAGCGTCAGGTTGGCCCATTCTGTTTTCAGCCTTAAACTGCAAAATCCGAGCGCAATCTATAGTAGGTCAGCGTCCATATAAAAATTGGCTTGTGCTGAAAAATTCACTGGCACGAAGTAGGCAAACACGCGCTCCCTTACCAATATCCCTACTTGCCGGAGCATCTCTCCATCATGCCTGCAAACCGTGCCGAACAAGCGTCCTGGCTGCTGGCCATCGCCACTCTCATTTTGGTCATTCAGTTGCATTTGTTATCGGCCTTGCTGGCTGGTCTGCTGGTGTATGAACTGGTCCATTTGGGTGCTCCGCTGCTGGGAAGCCGGCTCTCCACGCTCAGAGCCAAGCAGGTCACGGTGGTCCTGCTTGCAGTTGTTGTGGTGGGTGGCCTTATCCTTGGCGGCATGCTGACTGTCGGTTTTTTTCGCAGCGACACGGGCAATCTGGCGGTATTGGCGCAAAAGATGGCCGAGATCCTGGAGAATTCCCGTCGCTCGCTACCCGCATGGTTGCTGGATCTGCTGCCCAATAGCATTGAGGGCATCAAGGAGGCGGCAACCCATTGGCTGCGCGAGCACGCGGGCCAGGTGCAGCTGGTTGGCAAGGACGCAGGGGTGATGGTAGCCCATGTGTTAATCGGCCTGATTGTTGGTGCAATGCTGGCCCTTCGCGGGGTGGGCGAGCTCAGTCCGCAAAAGGCTTTGGCGGCTGCGCTATCAGAGCGCGCCGCGCGACTGGCCGACGCTTTTCGGCGCATTGTATTTGCCCAGCTGCGGATATCCGCAATCAATACGATTTTTACGGCGCTCTATCTGGCTGTGGCCTTGCCGCTGTTCAGCGTTCAACTGCCGCTGACCAAGACCATGATTGCGCTAACCTTCGTTGTTGGTCTGCTTCCGGTAGTCGGCAATCTGGTGTCGAATACCGTAATCGTGGTTGTCAGTCTGGCGCATTCGCCACAGGTTGCGGTTGCCTCGCTGGTGTTTCTGGTGATCGTGCACAAGCTTGAATACTTCCTCAATGCCCGCATCGTCGGTGCTAGGATCCGCGCCGAAGCATGGGAACTGCTGCTGGCAATGCTAACGATGGAAGCCGCTTTCGGCATCGCCGGCCTGGTCGCCGCGCCTATCTATTACGCCTACCTGAAGCAGGAGCTGGTGGACGCGGGGTTGGTGTGACCGGGCAGCTTGCCCTGGTGCAGTAAGTCAGCTGCGGCATGACGCAGGCACCCGTTCAGTGAGGCCGACGCGAGGCAGTCAGCAGGCAACCGAGGCTGTGTAAAAATGCGCCAGATCCTATGATTTCTAGGCTCTGTTGACGTTTTGCTGTGGTTCACCGGAGCCACAGCAACGTAGCGGCAAGGGTCAGCATCCCCATGAAATTGATCGCCTTTTTCTCGTATCGCATGGCGATGCGGCGAAAGTACTTGAGCTTGCCGAACAGGCACTCGATCACGTGGCGCTCCTTGTAATGCCACCAATCGCATGCTCGCGCCTCCTTACGGTTCGCTTTCGAAGGCATAACCGCCTTGATGCCTCGCGCTTCAAGCCACATCAGAAACGCATCCGAGTCATAAGCCTTATCCGCCAAACACGCACCAGCCGATAAACCCATCACCAGCGGGATCGCCTGACCGATATCGGCCGCCTGTCCACCGGTCAGGATGAATTTGATGGGCAGCCCGACGGCGTCTACCGCCGCGTGAATCTTGCAACTGAAACCGCCTCGTGACCGGCCCAACGCCTCCTCGTCGGCGCAACTTCGCGCGGCACCGGCCGCGCACGCATGAGCACGCGTCACCGTGCTGTCGATGGACACATCTTGCAAATCAGCTACTTTCGCTTGAAATGTGAGGAGCTGCTCCCACACGCCCAGCGCAGACCAGCGTGAAAACCGCTTGAAAACACTGTTCCAATTACCCCGATCTGCCGGCAGCGAGCGCCATTGCCCGCCCACCCGGGGAGGACCCACAGGACCGCCTCCATGAACCGGCGACAGGTCGCCGGCTGGCCACTGTGAATCCAGTCTATCGACCGGAGCTGTAGCGCGAGGGCAGACCACTCTGAATCGCTTAATCTTGTTCTGTATGGGGCGTTACATTGGCTCATCACGGCTGGGTAAAGCGCAGGATTTTACCCGCGTGCAATACGTCAACAGAGCCTAGGAAAATGACAACGCGACTGTATTTACCCAAGCTGCCACTGATGCTCAGCTTAGCCCTACGTTGATGTCTGCTTTTGGCTATCTGAGAGATTAGCAATGGGTGTCTTCATTCAGGTCAGAGACCTGCAGTACTTGCGCTATTTAAGATCCGTCCACATCCCAATACATGCTGTTTCTTTAATTTCTCTCGCAGATACTAAATCCACCAAAATCCATTCAAGCGCCAATATCTGACAAGAAAAAGCCACTCATTTGGGTGGCTTTTTCTTGCGCGCAGTGCGGTTATCAAACAGCCAGCGCCTTGCCCAGGCGAGCACGCTTGGCTGCCAAAGCTGCCGGCAGTCGATCGGCCAACTTGGCCAGCCATTCGTCGTGCAGCACCAATTCCTGGCGCCAAGTCTCTGCATCCAGCGTCATCAGCTTGTCGAACAAAGCTGAATCCATTTCTGCCATATCCGTCCAGTTGAGGTCTGCGTAGTTGGGAGCCCAACCCAGCAAGGTCTCGTTTGCCGCGGCCTGACCATTTACACGGCCCACCATCCATTCCAGCACACGCATGTTGTCGCCAAAACCGGGCCAGATGAACTTGCCATCCTCATCAACGCGAAACCAGTTCACACAGAAGATACGCGGGGCATGCTGTTTGACCTTCTCACCCATGCTGAGCCAGTGCTGGAAGTAATCGCCCATGTGATAACCGCAAAACGGCAGCATGGCGAAAGGATCGCGACGGGTTTGGCCTGTGGCCCCAACGGCAGCCGCAGTGGTTTCCGACCCCATGGTGGCCGCCATATACACACCGTCTTCCCACGTCTTGGCTTCGAAGACCAATGGTACGGTGGACGAACGCCGTCCGCCGAAAATAAAGGCAGATATCGGTACACCGGCTGGATCGTCCCAAGCGGCATCCAATGATGGGCACTGGGTTGCCGACACAGTAAAGCGGGCATTCGGATGGGCCGCCTTGGTACCGGAAGCCGGCGTCCAATCCTTACCTTGCCAGTCGGTCAGGTGCGCTGGCACTTCCTTGCTCATACCTTCCCACCACACATCGCCGTCATCGGTAAGGGCGACATTGGTGAAAATCACATTCTCGTGCAGCATGGCCATGGCATTCGGGTTGGACTTCACCGAAGTCCCAGGGGCAACACCAAAATAGCCATTTTCCGGGTTGATGGCATATAGCTTGCCATCAGCGCCGGGCTTGATCCAGGCGATATCGTCACCAACGGTCGTGACCTTCCAACCCGCATAGGTCTTGGGCGGAATCAGCATCGCAAAGTTGGTCTTGCCGCAAGCCGACGGAAATGCCGCCGCCACGTAATGCTTTTTACCTGCCGGGTTTTCCACGCCGAGAATCAACATATGTTCGGCCAACCAGCCTTGATCGCGCCCCATGGTGGAGGCGATGCGCAAGGCAAAGCACTTTTTGCCCAGTAAGGCATTGCCGCCATAGCCCGAACCGTAGGACCAGATCTCACGGGTTTCGGGGAAGTGGACAATGTACTTGGTGTCTTTGTTGCAAGGCCATGCCACATCAACCTGCCCATCAGCCAACGGCATACCCACGCTGTGTACGGCCGGCACAAAGGGCCTATCGCTGCCCAAGACATCGTAAACGGCGCGGCCCATGCGGGTCATGATGCGCATCGAAGCAACCACATAGGCTGAATCGGTGATTTCGATACCGATGTGGGCAATTGGCGAACCCAACGGCCCCATGCTGAACGGAATCACATACATCGTGCGGCCACGCATGCAACCGTCGAACAGGCCATTCAGGGTGGTGCGCATTTCTGCGGGGGCCATCCAATTGTTGTTCGGACCCGAATCCGCTTTTTCTTTCGAGCAGACATACGTCCGGTCCTCCACCCGAGCCACATCGCTGGGGTCAGAAAAGGCTGCATAGCTATTCCGGCGCTTGGCAGGATTCAGCTTTTTCAGCGTGCCTGCCGCTTCCATCTGTGCCAGCAGCATTTCGTTCTCTTCTGCCGAACCATCTACCCAATGTATGGCATTGGGTTTAGTCAGAGCGGCGATGTCGGCCACCCATTTGAGCAGGGCTTGGTGCTTGATATAGGCAGGGGGAGCGAACTGCATGCGATGTGATCTCTTTGGGCGGTGACGAAGAATAGGGCAGTCCTCAGTCGACAACTGCACGGCAATTCATTCTCGCAAAAATCTTTTCCTTAGTCGTTAAAAATGTAGTCACAGAAATAAAACTACAAAACAGGTATTCCAGTGAATTTGAATGTTGCGGCAAGGCTACACGTTTCCGATTTGCTTCAACTTGGCAATCAGCACTAACCCTAGCCCATGCTAGCGTAACAACGCTCATGTCCTTCGCATAGAAGGCCAGCTTGGCGCACAAAAATTACATCTGGGAATTACCAAAAATGCAGACAAAGAAACTGGCCGCCGCCATCGCAGCCATCGGCACCATTGCGACTAGCCATGCCGCAAATCCCGAAACACAAAAGGCTGAAAAAATCGTCATCACCGGTTCCAATATCAAACGCACATCGAAAGAAACCGCCATACCGGTGCAGATGATCACCAAGGAAAACATTGCAGCGACAGGCGCACTCACCTTAAAAGACGCGCTGGAATCCATGTCAGTCGCAACAGGGGGGCTGAGCGACCTTACGGGTGACAATTCATTTGCGGCAGGCGCATCGTCAACATCACTACGTAACCTTGGCACTTCATCGACTTTGATCTTGCTAAATGGCCGCCGGATTGCAACATTCGGTACGCCTGACTACGCCGAATCCGTTACCAACATCGATTCATTGCCGCTTGAAGTGATTGAACGGGTCGATATTCTCAAAAGTGGGGCATCGGCAATTTACGGTTCCGATGCTGTCGCCGGGGTAATCAACATTATTACCCGCAAGGACTACCAAGGGCTACAAGCCAAAGCAACTTATAGCAACTCAATTCAAAGAGGAGTGTTTGGATCCAAAAGCGCCAGCATCACCGGCGGAATCGGGGCTTTAGCCGAGGACCGCTACAACCTTATTTTCAATGCCGAGCTTTTCCAACGGGACGGCTCAAACTGGCGTGATGGGCTTGGTTACATCCATCCCGATGCCCGTCGCTACAATCCCAACATTGGCAGTGGCTCCAGCTATTCCTACCCCGGTAACCTGGAGGACAACGTCAACGGCAGCATCACACCGTTGCCAGGCTGCAAACCAGCAGCCAACGGCCTATGTATGTTCGACCGCTATACACGCTTCAATATGACACCCGATGCCAAGCGCGCCAACTTCCTGGTCTCGGGCACGCTGGATTTGGGAAATGGCTTGCAAGCCTATGGCGATATCACGTATTCCAAGATAAAAACCACCTATCTAAGTACCTATACCTACTGGGGCACTGGCGGTAGTACGTGGGCTGACCCTATGACCGGTCAGATCAAATACATGGATAAGACCGCGCCCCTACCAACCACGCATCCACTGAATACAACGGGTGATCTAGCTGGCTTACGTTACCGTTTTGCCGATTCAGACCCCAGCAATATAGCCGATGCAACACAGTACCGTGCGCTAGCTGGTTTAAAAGGCGTACTAGGCGATTACGACTGGGATGCAGCCTTGGGCCAGTTGGGTTCCAAAGCTACCAATACGCTACGCGGTAATTTCAGCGACGCCGGCTTTCGCAAACATATCGGTGACTACACCGCTGCGGTTAATGGTGGCGACCCATTATTCTTCAACCGCACTTACAAGATTGGCCAACCCAATAGCGCAGATGTGATCAGTGAGCTGTTCCCCAGCTACAGCTTTTTTGGCAAGACCAAAGTCAACTTTGTTGACGCCAAACTTTCGGGAGAATTGATGGAACTCCCGGCAGGTTCGCTGGGGTTTGCCACTGGGCTTGATATCCGCCACGAAACCTTGACGGTTGATACATCAGCCAATCTACGTGCAGGCGACATCGTCGGCTATGGATTTAGTGCCTCAGATTCATCTCGTACATTTGGCTCCATTTTTGGGGAGTTGAGTATCCCGGTCACAAAAGATCTCGAAGCACAGGTCGCAGCACGTATGGATAAATATCCACATCTGGACCCACATATTTCACCCAAGCTGGCGCTACGATATCAACCCCTCAAGACCCTGGTATTACGCGGCAGCATCGAAACCGGCTTTCGTGCGCCCAACCTATCAGAAAGTTCGCAGACCTTAAAAACCGCATTTGACTCTGCCAATGACCCAAAACGTTGTTCTGCTGCTACAGCCCTGGCTCAGGACCTGCTAGCACAGGCAGCAGCCCTACCGGCCAATGACCCACAGAAAACCGTGCTATCGGCCCGCGCCGATACAATTACGGGTTCGGAATGCAGTGCCGGCCTCTTCAGCAAGGTAACCAATAATCCAGATATCAAACCGGAAGAAAGCAAAAGTATCAGTTTTGGTTTTGTTTTCGAACCACTTCAAAACTTCAATATGAGCACTGACTATTGGCATATTGAACGTAAGAATGAAATCCGGATCGACAACTACGATGATTTGCTGAATCGAGAAGACTCCTTGGCACCGGGCATTATTACGCGTAAGCCGCTTACGGCAAACGACCGCTCCTTTACTTTGGCCGAACAAGCCCAGTACGGCGTTACGGCCGGCGCCCTCGAATCAATGATCAGCAAGTTCAAGAATGTCTCCAAAACCAAGACGCATGGTCTCGACTTCAATTTCACCCTGCGCAATAACTTCGACAGCATTGGCTTGCTGACCACAGAATTGAATGCGACCTATCTATTGGCGCTGTACAAATTCAGCGAAGGTAGAGATGGCTGGGGCGATAATCTTGCCGGCCGCTATGACACACCACGGTTGACTGCCGACATCACATTCAAACTCAAAAAAGGCGCCTTTTCAAATAGCATCCGTATTGCACACACCAGCGCTACGTCATTACAAAGAGATTTTGATGACCCAAGCTATACCATTGCAGATTGCCAGAAGAAGGGTATTCCCAAATACGACTGCAAAGTGGATAGCTTTTCAAGGGTTGACTATTCAGTCGCATACACGGGTGTTAAAAACTTGACGGCATCGTTATTCGTCAAAAACATATTCAACCGGCAACTGTTCGACCAACGCGCATGGGGCATTGATGGTAGCGGCATCACGCCACAAAAGCTTGAATTGGCGAATGTGATGGGCCGCAGGATAAACATAGGATTGGAATATAAATTTTTCTGAATACCGAATCTTTCCTCATTACAACCTTTCAATAAACTCAGCCCCCACTCCACCGGGGGCTTTTTTCATATCAGTTACAGCTCGAAAATATATACAATAAATTATATTTAATATAATTAAGTCGCTTTCAAGCAACAAAAATAATCGGTACTTAAAAATCCAGCCCTTTAATTCAATTTTCAAAATAGTATTTAATAATAGATTTTTGATGTAGAAGACTTAGGCTTTTCGCAATGGTTGTATGACAAAGGAAGTTGGCGTGAAAAAGAAGTACTTGGCAATCGCAGTTGCAACACTCAGTAGTACCGATTTGGCGTTTTCAGCAGAGGTCTCCCAAGCACAACGCGCTGAAAAAATAGAAATCACCGGCTCAAATATCAAACGTTTAAATAGGGAAACCCAGGCTCCTGTGCAGGTTATTCGTCGCGAAGAGATCAAGCAGACAGGCGCCAATACGCTGCGCCAGCTGCTCGATACGATTTCCGCGGCTGACCTCTCAGCCATCTCAGACGTCAATTCCGGCAAAAGTTTCGCCAGTGGCGCATCCGGCCTCGCGTTACGGGGCATGGGTAAAAGAGCCACGTTGACCCTGGTCAACGGCCGCCGTATTTCACACTACGCTTTGGCTGATGGCGCCAAAGAGAATTTCGTCAACATCGATACCATCCCTACCGAGGTGATTGATCGGGTCGAAATCCTCAAAGATGGGGCATCTGCCATTTACGGTTCCGACGCCATCGCCGGCGTAGTTAATATCATCACCCGTAAGACCTACTCTGGGTTGTCGGCCACAGCCAGCGCACAGCATGGTGTTGATAGGAATGTTGGCGCACAGCACACAGCCACGGTCACCGCCGGTACCGGCGATCTGGCAAAGGATGGCTATAACGTCTTTGGCCATCTCGATCTGTACCGTCGCGAGGGTTACACGCAGGCTGACATCCTTGGAGCCTATCCAGACTGGCATACCACTTACGTCAACCCTGCCCTTCGGCAACCGCATTCGACCTCCTATCCGGGCAACCTGTTTGACCCAGCCAACGGCGTAGCCCGCCAACCCATGTATAACTGCCCGGCTGCGCAGGTTATCGATGGGGCCTGCAAAATTTACCTTAACGAACAGATCGAAATAATCAGCCCTGCAAAGCGAGTCAACGTACACAGCGGTGCACGTTTTACGTTTAATCCCGACTTACGCGGCTTTGGCGAACTGAGCTATTCACGCACCCAGAACACCTACCGACTAGAACCGTATGCGTTCCGCTCCGCAATGGCGCCAGCCAAATGGCTCAATGGCCTGACTGGTGAAATCAATTCCATGGACTACCCCACGCTGGCCGTGGGCAACCCAGCCAATCCCTACACCTTCCCGGTCGGTATCGAATACCGGTTTATGGATGATGTCAGTCTCTTCAAACGCGATGTCACTTCGAACCAATACCGCTTGCTCGCCGGTTTAGAAGGCAGTGTGGGAAAATGGGACTGGAATGCCGCCGTGGGCCGTGTCGGCGCGGACACCGATTCCAGCGAGCGCGGCTCACCCAGTGCCCGTGAGCTGACCCGGCTCATCACCAGCGGGGAATATCGCATCGGCGAACGCAATAGCGACGAAGTCCTGGCGCGCCTGTTTCCCCACATCGGTATGACCGGCAATACCTACCAGAACTTTGTTGATGGCAAGATTTCCGGCGAAATCATGGACCTGCCCGCCGGGCCCCTCGCCATTGCGCTTGGGTTCGATTTGCGTGAAGAGTCGCTGAAAATCAGCTCGTCAGAAAACGTGCAACGCGCAGAAATCGTCAATCGCGGTGGGTTTACCGTCGATGGCCGTCGGCAACTCAGCGCGCTCTTTGCCGAACTGAACATTCCTGTCGTCAAAAACCTGGAAGTCTCCGCCGCCGCACGCTACGACAAAGCCGGCGCCAACGATCGTATCAGCCCCAAGGTGGGGTTCCGCTTTCACCCGGTTCGCAACCTGCTGCTCCGTGGTACCTATGCCGAAGGTTTTCGCGCACCCAATATTCCCGAACAAATGGCACAAGGCGGACTCACCGGCCGTTTCCACCGGCAGGAAGACCCCCGGCGCTGCGCTACCGCCACCGAGATTCGCAATGCATTACGCACCGGTAATGCCACCGATATCAACGATGCAAACCTCGCTTTCAACAGCGGTTGCAATGTGGAAATCCCTGTCATCATCACCGCCAACCCCGCGATTCAACCTGAAACATCGACCAGCAAATCGCTTGGCTTTGTGTTCGAGCCCAACCGGCACTTCAGCTTGGCAGCAGACTACTTCACTATCGAACGCAAGAATGAGATACGTAACCGCCTGCCGCCTTATGTGCTGAAAAACGAGGGCAAACCCAACTTTGAAACAGCGCTCGATCGCCAAGCAATTTCAGCAATGGACTTGTACTTTGCCCAACGAGCGTCTCAGCTCACCGGGCAGTCGTATACCTGGGATGTGGGTCAGGTCCAGCGTATGTCGCTACAGTACGAAAACCTGTTTCGCACACGCGTCTCCGGCATCGACATTGATGCCGACAGTCGCTTCAACCTGGCTTCTATCGGCCGCGTGGGGGTTGGGCTCGAAGCCACCTACATGATCAAGCATCAAACCTACGATGTTGAGGCCAATAAGTGGCAGGCCAATCTTATCGGCCGCTATGCCTACCCCCGGTTACGCGCAACGCTGAAGACCAGCTTGACGCGAGGGCCATGGTCCACGTCGCTGCGTTTTCACTATATGGCAGGTACAACGCTTTACAGTCTGTATGACGAGAACAGCTATAACCTTGATGGTTGTGCCAAGAAAGGCTACCCGGCGCAATACTGCAAGATTGGTTCGGACCTGCGTACTGACCTTACCGTCACCTATTCGGGCTTCAAAAACCTTACCGCAGGCATCAATGTGTTCAATCTGCTGGGGCGCGACTCTCCCGTCGATATGCGTAACGGGTTTATCTATCGCGATAGAGAGGTCAAACTGGCTATGGGTTACGAGTTCTGATTCAACCATCACATCAGGCGCAGCTAACAAAACCCTTCTGGCGTTGGTATACAAACTTGGCGTACCCCACCTGCCGCCTACGTTTGTGCATCTCGCCAGCTAGCGCAAGTCGGGAATGCTTGCTGGTGCCTTATTTCGGCACCTGCAATTCCTTCCCGCCACCCGCCAACCAGATAGTCCATGCGCTCGATATGAAGCCGAGCAAAGGCCTCCGGGCGACAGGTTTTGGTGAGCTGATAGCACAATGCACACGCAATGCCAGGACTCCTACAGGTGTCAGCCAGTGACTGCCACGCTAACTAGCAGTACGGGACCACGTCGGAAATAGATCGTCCAGCAGAGCAATAGATGATGTGAGGGCCTCTTCATCCGTCAGCAAGCAAGTATCAAAAGCGGCCGTCAACGCCACCTGATCCATGCCTATACCGATCAGTACGATTTCCTGACAGCGATCCCCGAACTCGGGGTCCCACTGTTCTCGGATAGTCGCGCGACTTCTGGGGTCGGAAGGCCATTCCTCCCGAGGTACTGCCGCCCACTAGGTTCCGACTCTTCCGTGATGCGAAACCGCACCAGCCTGGGACCAGCTTCCGACAAAATCCGGCCGGGTTGCCAGCCAGAAATAGCCTTTCGAACGCACTACACCTGGCCATTCACGGCAGATCAAATCCCACCATCGGCGTGGATGGAAAGGCCGGCGAGCACGATAGACAAAGCTACCGATACCATAAGTATCACTCTCTGAGATTTTCTCACTCCGCAAGGTGGCCAGCCAGCCTGGTGCGTTGGCGGCAGCATCAAAGTCGAAGAAGCCCGTATTGAGTACCGTATTCGATGGTACCTGGCCCATTTCGCTATGAACGATAAGGGCACGTGGGTTCAGTGAGGCCAGCATGCCTTCAAGCTGTGCCAGATCATTGCTGTTGATCAGATCTGTCTTGTTCAGAATCAGCACATCGCAGAACTCGATCTGTTCGATCAGCAAGTCGACCACAGTGCGATCATCCTCTTCACCCAGCGCCTCGCCACGTGTAGCCAGCAAGTCTTCGCTGCCATAGTCGCGCAGGAAATTGAAGGCATCAACCACGGTTACCATCGTGTCGAGGCGAGCAATATCGGACAAGCTTTGGCCAACCTCATCGCGGAAAGTAAAGGTCTCGGCTATTGGCAGCGGCTCGGAAATACCAGTCGATTCAATTAGCAGATAATCAAAGCGCCCTTCACTTGCCAGTTTGCCAATCTGCACAAGCAAGTCTTCCCGCAGCGTGCAGCAGATGCATCCGTTACTCATCTCGACCAGCCTCTCCTCCGACCGCGACAGCTGTGCCTCGCCCTCGCGCACCAAGCGGTGCATCAATATTCACCTCGGACATATCGTTGACGATAACCGCGACACGCAGGTTCTGGCGGTTGTTCAGCACGTGATTCAGCAGGGTTGTCTTGCCCGCGCCCAGAAAACCAGACAGCACCGTCACAGGCAAGCGGCCATCGACCAGTTCATTGAACATCATATGATTTTTCCTTTTTGCTTCGACTGTGCGTCCGGCATGACCCGATCGGATAGACCGCACTAAACGAGCCCGTCATCAGCAACATCAACACCACGCATGGACCACTGGGCCAATCTGCCCACAGCGACAACAGTAATCCGACCAAATAACCAACGCTGCCTAACACAAATGCCGGCCAAAGCCGCTCTCCAGGCACCGCCAGTACTGGTGCGATCAGGCTGGCAAATACCAGATAGACACCGGCCAGCGGCACAGACAGACTGACCAGTAATGCAAATACGGGATAGAACACCCAGGATCGCTCCAATGCTTGTGCACGCAGTCCCCCCACGGGCACCAACACAGCGGTGAGCACGGCCAGTGGCAGCAGCTGCGGCCAATCCACCCACAGCACATCTCCCGCCAACAGTCCTGCCAGACGTTGAGCACCATGGGGATCGGCACTGACCCACACCATGCCGAACGCCGCAGCCCCTACGTACACAAGGCCAATCAGCGCCTCACGCCGGGCGGGCCAGACATGGCTGAGCGTGGCAACCAGCGCAGCACCGAGCAATGACACCGCAGCCGCAAGCGCCGTCGCCAGCCAACCCGAGAGATTCAGCGTTGCGGCCAGTAACACGCCAAGGCCAGCCAACTGCGCAATCGCCAGATCGATGAATACGATGCCACGTTTTATGACCTGCCTACCCAGTGACACGTGACTGACAAGAATCAACAGTCCGCCGGCCAGGGGGGCGGCGATCAAAGTCAGATCGATCATGATGGCGTGCTCGCTGACAGCAACTGGTCGATCAGTCGTGTGAACCAGCCATCCAGCGTAGCAGCGGGCCCCTCAGACATGACGGTTGCAGGCAAGGCCAGCAGAGGTCGCCCGGTCTGGCGTGCCAGCCACTCGCCGGGTTGCGGGTTCTGATAACTGGTCTGCACCACGGCTAGGGGTAGCTCACTACGAACACGACTCAGCACCTGCTGTAAGTGGCCAGGACTAGGTGGCAAGCCGGGTTTGGGTTCCAGATCAGCACTCTGGCGTAAGCCTAGCCAGGCCCACAGATAGGCGAAGCTACTGTGCTGGGCAACTACCGGCTGGCCACGCAAACTGGCCGCACGGCTTTGCCAACCCGCCATCCGTTGCTGCCAGCGGTCGGCCCATTGCAGGTAGCGCTGCCGGTAGGCAGGTGCGCCGGTCGGATCAAGGTGTGCCAGGCGCTCGGCCAACGCCGCTGCCACTTCTTGCAGACGGTGTGGATCAAGATGTAGATGGGGGTTCCCCTCGGCATGGACGTCGCCATTGCTGCGATCCACCTGTTCGGGAATACCAATCAGCTTCACCTGCTCGGCTGCGAAGAACAGCCCTGGTTTGCCCATTTGCACAGCCGGGTTGGCGGCACGTTGTTGTAGCATCGGCAACCAACCGGCCTCCAGCGAAGCCCCGGTACACACAGCCAGATCCGCTCGCCGAAGCTGGCCGATCAGCGCTGGTCGCGCTTCAATATGATGGGGGTCTTGCAAAACATGGGTAGCGCTGCTGACTTCGGCATCGGGTGCCAATACACGTACCAGTGCTGCCCACTCCGGCTCACAGGCAAAAATTCTAAGCGGTTGGGCATGTGCCACCACCGTGGTGGCTGCAAATAGTGTCAGGAGACATTTAGAAACCATGCGCACCATGGGCTCCTAAGCTCATCACATAGTTGAGGCTGATGGTATTGCTGGCTTGTGCAAAACCACCTCGGTCCTGTTGCTGCGTCAATTGCAATCGAAGCGTAGAGAAATGCGAGGGCTTGTAGGCAAGCATGACACTGCGCTCTTCCAGCTGACCGGCATGGAAATGGTCGTCATGCGGCTCACGCACCTTCAGTGCGTCGGCACGAATGCCGGCTTCCCATTGTGGATGCCAGCGATAAACCAATGACAGATAGGCTGCGTTGTGTACATCGGCCGAGCTTGCAAACTTGTTCAAGCCAGTTACTCGGGCGTA
The DNA here is from genome assembly GCF_002735695.1 of Chitinimonas sp. BJB300. Taxonomy (GTDB): domain Bacteria; phylum Pseudomonadota; class Gammaproteobacteria; order Burkholderiales; family Chitinimonadaceae; genus Chitinimonas. Next base: position 68,411 of record NZ_PDZH01000002.1, on the reverse strand, counting down.
CTCCCCTGAAACACGCAACTGGCGCTCACGGTTGTTACCGTCTGGTGCCCACTTCCAAACACCATCGACCAAGTACAGGTTACGACCGGTGTAGCTGGCACCGTGGGTGTGTGCCTCACCAGCTACTCCCTCGGCGTGATCATGATGATGATCATGGGTTCCTTTCATCTCTCCCTGAAGCTGGTTACGTAACCAGGACAGCCCAAATTGCCAGCTCTGCGACCGGCCCAGATCACCGCCGAGACGAGCATTGAGCGTATAGGTGCCAATACGCTCGCGGGTACTGTTGGTGTGGTTCAATGTTTTGCCGCTGAATGCTTCGGCTCCCAGCTGTACCAAGAAGTCGCTGGGCGCAACCCAATTCAGTCGCATACCATCGTCGAAATAGTGCTGACCCAGAAAGGCGCGATACAGCAAGGGGCGCTCGCGGAAGTCGTCGGCATGAACATGCTGGCTATTCAGATAGCCGATCTGCGCTAGGAAGCGCCCACCGCGTATCTGTAAGCCTGCGGGCAAGCCTAGTGTCTCGATATAAGCCTCTTCGACTTCCAGTTCGGTCTTGCCTTCATGGCGGTGTAACGCGACAGCAGCCTGACCGCGGAAACGGTTATCGATATTGCCGCTGGCACCCAGCTCGGTGTGCCCCAACGCAAAACCACGCTCACGGCCACCAAGTACAATATCGCGACTGCTGAATCCGCCATCCAGCGTCAATGAAATATCCAGCGGTAGCCCGGCGTTTGCCTTGATTGCATCAGCAGCATGAACAGATAGGCACAGCAGCAGGTTGCCAGCCAACAGGGACAGGGATTTATTGTGCTTCACGGGGAATTCCTAGCCAGGTAAGACCCATCGGGGCGAAATTGAGGGCAACGCGGCTGTGGACAGCGGCACGCAGCGGATCCACAACGGTGATCTGACGGCCGGCTGGGTCTGCGACGTAGAGGAGATCACGCGCAAGATTGGCCGTAATCGATGGGAATGGCCTTGCCAATGGCATGGTGCTGACAACTGGCAAGACCGCGCGCTTTGTCCAGTTCGTCTTGGCATCCAACAGGTGCAGGTTGCCCAGGTCATCCAGCACCGCCAACGTCGTGCCCTGTCGATCAAAGTGAACACCGCGCTGGGTGCGGTCCCCGGCCCAGGCAATGGTCCGAATCTGGCTCGCCACAGGATCGATGTCGAACAGATAGCCCGGCGAAGCGATCCCTACAAAACTATTTGAAGCCTTGTGACCTGCGATCGTGCCGATGCGTACACCGGTCGCCATATCTGTTGGGTTGGCTAGCTTACGGGCACTGAATTGTTCGCCTTTCTGCTCGACAACCAGCACCCCGTCACTACAACCGAATGCGGTGTATCGCGTATTCGAGTAACTACCGTGCAATTCAGGACATGGCGTTTCAAAGCGCTGCACAAATTGGTAACCGTTGCTTTGGCGGCGATAGAGTTCCACCTGATTAGGCAGAGTGCCCGCACTGTTGGCGGGCCGGTAGGTGGTGAGTAGGAAATCACCGCGAGGCTCGGCCGTACCGTGCATCGATAAAGGTAACGTCAGGTTCGCTTCGCTGCGAGAGGCCAGAATGCTCGCGTCGCTAATCAGTTGAGCACCTGCTGGCGCATTACTGGCAACCAGACCATCCATGAATACCGCCGCCAGTTTGTCGTGAATCTCGTAATGCGTCGGGCGCACGCCGGTGATCTGGTAACTGAGCAAGCGGCTGGATTCACGATAGTCGTGCAAGTGATCAACATGATCCTCCTGCCAGATGCCCCCATCAACAAGCTGGATTTGGTCCTGTACACGCTGGATAGCCAGTGCATAGCGGCGCCCAGGACTCGCATACAGCGCGCTTGGGGCGTGAGCCAGAGGGTATGTCTGCACGACATTGCCGCTGTCGAGATCATAGACACGCAGTGTGGTCGCACCGCTCTCACTGATCGCCAAGCGGCCCGCGGTGTATGGGGATACCGACTTTTCCAGCAGTTTCGTCTTTTCACTCTTGCCCTGGCGGGTTTCGGAGTTACAGCCCGCAAGGAGGCCGGCCACTATGCATGCAAAGATCAGCACGCGTCTCAGTCGGTGGAGAGGTAATTGAAGCATTTGTATCGCTCAGCTATTTACGCAAGGAACGTTATAACATAACAAATTATGCTTGGCACGTTATAACATATCAATCACAAATTTTGTGTTCAGAGCGAATTCATGTGCTGGCACTCAGGCCATGGCGAAATGTGGGGAAGTTGCAGTTAGACCTGACAGCCTACATAGGGGAGGAACAGCGTTGTCCGTGGCGCTGCTAACCACATCTGCAGGGACCTTCGCCGCGATATATCCAACGAGGGCATCATAAATAAGCGCCTCTCAAAATATCAGGGTGGCATGGCATAGCACTTGAGTGGGAGTACCTACTTGATCCTAAGCCTGTAGACCCTGCGCAACTGTGTCAGTACCTTGCCGACTTCGTTGCTGCCTACAATTTTGCTCGTAGGCTCAAAAGCACCTAACGTGGTCACCCCTTACGAATACATCTGTCAAATCTGGATAACCGAGCCTGAAAGGTTCCAGGTTATCCAAACCAGCAATTGCCGGGACTGAACATTGTGTTCGACACAGCCTATCCAGGGAAAGATATAGGCAATATGTGAAGACGTTGGCGATTGGAGGCCAGTTGCTGTTCACTCCATGCAGGCACTGGGAGTGAGATAGTCGACTGCAAACCCGGCTAATTTGATGGCGAGCCGCTACAGGTAACCGCCAAGGCGTTGTAAGCCCCGCCAACGGTGGGCGGGGACGCCTTAATCCGCTATGGTTTTGGAGGCCCGATGAGTAACGAGAAAACATCACTGACATTGATTTCTAGCGGTGTCGACACTGCGCCTACGCCATTATTTGCCGGCCGGTCAGGGTAAAGCGTATTGCTTTACCCTGACCGGCCTAAGTGGAGGTTTTTACGAAATGATTCTTGTGGCGAATTTAATCTCGTCACATAACGGTTTCACGTCGGGTTGGCATGACGAAGTCGCGAGCTTTTTGATTCTGGCTACGGTACCTGGAGCGAGCGTCTGGTCGATATGCTTTAAGACGAACCGCTTTAATGGCGGGTTTTGCTCAATGCGTTCGGCAAGAAGGGGCAGCGTATCCCAATGTTCAATGAGTAGCCAAGCAATGCCATCCGAAAAGCGCTCACTAGTGCCACCTAAGTCACATTGGCCGTATTGGTTGAATGCGTACTCTAGCGTATCCCAGCTTTGGAGCTGATCAGTGAGCTTGTCGGCGATGATAGCTTGCTGATGCGTGCACGTTTTTTCCTGTGCCATAGATAGACAGGATAGCCCCATAAAGAGGACACAAAATAATGAATTTATTACGCGGTTGAAAGCGAGTTTTGACATGAATCTTTCCTTCCTTCTTTGTCTGCTTCCGCATAGCCGGAATGGCGAGACAGATTGGTTCAAGATGATATTCATCCGAATGACATTACGTTTCTCATGGGTTCAGTCATAGACGGAATGATTCTTCTCTAGGGGCCAGATTAATTACAATGGAATATTACCTTATTGTGTTTAAATGATTGCAAGCCGACCGGGATGTGAACTGGCTGCATACCAAGACAGGTGAACAAGTCAAAGATGCCAAGCGTGTCAATGCCGTTGAATATGTAATTTTTCACATGCTGTGCGTGTCCACTTACTAAGTACGACACTATGGGCGTCTGTGACTGACGTGATGTAGTGAAGGAGAGGAGGGGCTTCACCGCCAAGGTGCTTTATGGCTCGCGAACGACGATGGGGGGGGATTTTTGACCCGCGAGCGCTTTGGAGTGTTCTGGTAACCATCCGCCTTTATTTGCGTGAACAGGGTCCGGGCTGTGCGTCAATCCGGTTTGGGCCGGTGGGAATCAGCCTGGAGTGCCTGCTCCAATGTGGTGTAGAAGGTAAAGAGTTTCCCAGCTGACAATGCTCGCCGATAGGTTGGCGGGTGCCGGTTCCTCTGGCGTTCGGAGCCATTTGCGGAGGGTATTGCGGTTTTGAATCGGCACTAGCACTTTGGCTGAGTCAGCTTTCGGTCAGCCGCAAAAGGCAGCCTCCAGTTGGCTCAAATTTACCAATCAGGCGTGTCTACGAAATTCAGGCTACCTCATTCACCTTATAGGGGCTTTCGAGCAACATATGTGTCTTGATCATGGCTGCGCAGTAAGATCGGGAGCAGGCTCTAAGTTAATTCCACGTACTGCCTAACCTGCTCAACCACCCTTCCCTGCAGCGTCTCGTTCAGATCAAACGTCAGGTTTCCTTCCATACCCCGCAACCAAGTGATTTGCCGCTTCGCCAACTGGCGCGTGGCATAGATACCCGTATCACGCAGCTTGACCAAGTCGATTTCACCATCAAGATATTGCCAAGCCTGCCGGTAACCAACGCAGCGCATGGAGGGCATATCGGGCTGGAGTGGGTAGTTTTCGCGCAGCCCTGCCACTTCGTCGATTAAGCCACCCGCCAGCATCTGCTCAAAACGCAAGGCAATGCGTTCGTGCAGGATGGCCCTGTCGGCTGCCAATAGCGCAAGCTTGAGTAAGTCGTACGGAAGTGACTCGTTGGTTTGTTCCGCCAACCATTGCGACATCGGCTTACCACTGATGCGATAGATCTCCAGTGCCCGGCCCAAACGTTGACTGTCGTTAGGGCTCAGCCTTGCGGCGGTAACGGGGTCTACTTGGGCCAGCTTGGCATGCATGGCGGGCCACCCGAGCGTGGTAGCTTCCGCCTCCAGCTCAGCGCGGATTGCCACATCGGCTCGGGGTAAATCATGTAGCCCATGCTGAAGCGCATTGAAATAGAGCATTGTTCCACCTACCAGAAGCGGCACATTGCCACGCGCCGTGATCTCAGCCATCAAACGTAATGCATCGGTACGGAACTGCGCTGCCGAATAGACCTCGGTAGGGGAAATGATGTCGATCAGATGATGGGGAGCAACCGCAAGCGTCGCGGCATCGGGCTTGGCGGTACCAATGTCCATATCGCGGAACACCAGCGCCGAGTCCACCGAAATCAGCTCAACCGGCAAGCGCTGGGCCAACTCTACGGCAATGGCTGTCTTACCACTGGCTGTCGGGCCCATCAGGAAAATGGCTTTGGGTAGGGTGTTCATCCTGCTCGCCTCGCCATTTTCGTCGCCAATAGCCCCACCGCCACACCGGCTAACAACGCAGGCAAAAACGCCCAGTAGTCCAGCAGTGGAATGGTGTAAGCCAACACATAGAAAAACACGGTAAAACCCATCAGCCCAGTCAAGAAACCACGCAGCGCCAACAAGAGCGCATCGCGCCCGGCATTGGCAAACGTGAAGGCAGGAATGACGGTGGCTGCCACCGGCGCGCCTGTAAAAATGCCCGTCAGCGTAGGGCCAAACAGGCTGGAAACCGCGGTGAGTGACAACACCAGCGCCGCCGCAGCAGCCATGCGGGTAAAAATTTCGATTTGCGGTAAATGCGCAACCCGCGGCAACGCGGCAGGCTTTGGCAAGCCACGCGTTGCGGCAAACCATAGGCCCGGCAATACAGCAAGGCCAAACCAGAGTGAATGCGCCAACCCCATTTCATTCAACAACAAACCTGCCAGCACATAGCCCAACCAGCCAATGGGGATGGCGATATACCAAGCAAAACGTGCACTGGCGTAGGCCATCAACAACATATAAGCAATATTGGCCCAGACCCCAACCGGCGCAGCCAAGGTAACTTGAGTAGCGAATGCCGACCCCTGGCTTAGCCATAGGGCCAGCACCACCGGGCCGCCCACCAAGGGCAAGCCGCCCATCAAACCGGCAATATTCGGCCCCCATCGTTTGCCCGCCAAACTGGCCGCCGCAATCATCAACGGGGCCGCCAATACCTTTACCAGGAAAACAACCGACATTATTGCCCCCGCATGAAGAGCTTATCCAGCTCCCCCATGCTTAGGCGAAACCAGGTTGGTCGGCCATGATTGCATTGGCCCGAACGCTCGGTAGCCTCCATCTCACGCAGCAAGGCGTTCATTTCCTGCAAGGTGAGGCTGCGATTGGCGCGCACCGCGCCATGGCAGGCCATGCTTGCCAGCAGCTCATCTCGCTTTTCAGTCAGCATGCGGCTGGCGCCGGTGGTACGAATATCGGCCAGCAGCGAACGCGCAAGCTCTACCGGGTCGGCATCGCGCAACAACATGGGGATGGCCCGTACAGCCAACTGGTTCGGGCCGAGTACCGCCATTTCAAATCCCATCTGTCGCAAGATATCCGCGTGTTCTTCTACCGTCGCGACATCCAGCCTGTCCGCCGGAAAAGCCAACGGAATCAGCAGCGGTTGCGTAGGCATTTCAGCGGTATCGAGCGCCGTCTTGAGTTTTTCGTACACCACCCGTTCGTGGGCGGCATGCATATCAACCACAATCAGGCCTTCACGTATCTGGGCAAGCACATACACGCCATGCAATTGCGCCAAAGCAAAGCCCAACGGTGGGAAATCATCATCACTCGGCGGCAGCGAAGTACGGATAGGCTGGCTGCCTAGCCCAGGCCTAGCCACAGTTGGCGTAGGCATGAGGGTGATATCATCCGCGCCACCGTGTTCAGCCCGCGAGGCTTCTCGCAAGCCGCCAAACATCGCGCCGTAGAAGTCGCTCGTGGCGCTTTCGCTGACATGCAACGGCATGCGTACTTGCTGGAAACTGGGCTTGGCATAACTGGCCAGGGGGGCGCTAACGGGCGCTTCACCCACAACAGCAACAGGCTGAGCACCTGCACGGGTCTCAGCCAATGCTTTGTTCAACGAATGGAACAAGAAGCGATGCACCGCTTGCGACTCACGAAAGCGAACCTCGGTCTTGGTAGGGTGCACATTGACATCGACAGACTCAGGCTCCAGTTCGATAAACAGCACATATAGTGGCTGGCGATCGAGATGCAGCACATCCTGATAGGCTTGGCGCACCGCATGCAGCACGACCTTGTCGCGCACGAAGCGGCCGTTCACGAATACAAACTGCGCATCACGGCCAGACCGGGAAAGCGTGGGCGATCCGGCAAAACCCGCCAAGCGCAAACCACCCGCCGCCTCTTCAATAGTGAGCATGCCATCGGCAAACTCATTGCCCAATATGGCGCGCATACGCTCGGCCGTGGTCTCTGACTTAAGCCGCCATTGCACCTTGCCATTGTGTGTCAGCGTCAATGCCAGATCAGGCCGAGACAACGCCACGCGCTTGAATACGTCCTCGCAGTGGGCGTATTCGGTCGCCTGGGTCTTCAGGAATTTTCGCCGGGCCGGGACATTGAAATACAGGTCACGTACTTCTACCGCGGTCCCCGCCAACAAGGAGGCTGGCTCGGCATCGTGAATGACGCCGTTATCGGCTTCCACACGCCAAGCCTGCTCACTGCCTTGCTGGCGGCTGGTCATGATCAGCTGCGATACCGACGCGATGCTGGCAAGGCCCTCGCCACGGAACCCTAGGGTACGCACCTTGTGCAGGTCTTCGAGCGAAGCGATCTTACTGGTGGCGTGGCGGCTGAGGGCAAGTGCCAGTTCGGCTCGATCGATGCCGTAACCATCGTCACAAACGCGTATCAACTTGCTGCCGCCTTCGGCCAAATCAACGGTGATCACGCCGGCATCGGCATCCAGGCTATTTTCCAGCAACTCTTTCAGCGCAGACGCAGGGCGTTCGACCACTTCGCCAGCAGCAATCTGGTTGACGAGATGGTCGGGTAAAAGACGGATTTTGGACATCGAACAACCACTTTGGATTCAGGCCGGCAGTATATCAGCCACCCTGGTTACCCTGGACATGGCGGCGCCAGGCTGGGTTCCGAGCGCCACCAGTTAATAGCCGAGGATCCATCAAGCAGACACTCGCCCCTGCTTTTCAACCTTGTGCCAGCTTATTTCGCGCCAGGGGTGGGTTTTTGGACAGATAACGTTTGATGCCGGCCAAAAGGCTCTCGGCCATCTTGGTTTGGTAGGCATCATCAGCCAGTTTTTTCTCTTCAGACGGGTTGGAGATAAACGCCGTCTCTACCAAAACCGAAGGGATATCCGGCGACTTCAGCACGGCAAAGCCGGCTTGCTCGACATGCGGTTTATGCAGGCGGTTGATCTCGCCCAGCGACATCAGCATCGCCTTGCCCAGCTTGAGGCTGTCGTTGATGGTGGCGGTCTGGGTCAGATCAAGTAGCGTCTTGGCCAAGTGGGGGTCCCTCACATCCAGACGCACCCCGCCGATCAAATCCGATTCGTTCTGGGTCTTGGCCAACCATTTGGCGGCAGTACTGGTGGCACCCCCTTCGCTAAGGGCAAATACGGACGAGCCATTCGCATCGGGCCGTACAAAGGCATCCGCGTGGATTGACATGAACAGGTCGGCATTCACCTTGCGCGCCTTCACCACACGTTGGGCCAGTGGCACAAAGTAGTCATCATCCCGCGTCAACACCGCACGCATGTTCGGCTCTTTGTCGATTAGCGATTTAAGCTTCTTGCCGATAGCCAGCGTCACGGTTTTTTCGTAAGTGCCCCCTTTACCAACCGCGCCAGGGTCTTCGCCGCCATGACCGGGATCAATCGCAATGGTAACCAGGCGATCAACCTGCAGTCTGTCTTTTCCGTTTGTGCCGGGCTCTTTATTGGATGGTTTTTCCGGCTGCACCGCCGGCAGCTTGTTGTCATCCAACAGGCTCAGCAATGGGTCGTCGGACTTGGCGGGGTAAAGATCGATCACCAACCGATGCTTGTATTCACCAAACGGCTCCAAAGAAAACACCTGGGGTTTGACTTCGGTCTTCAAGTCTAGCACCACCCGCACCGTACCCGGTTTGTAGCGGCCTGCCCGCAATTGCTTGACATAAGGGTCGTCCGTACCGATCCGCGCCGCGATGTTATTCAGCTCTTCACCCCAATCGGCCCCTTCGAGGTCGATCACCAACCGGTCTGGATCGGGCACAAAAAAGTGTTTGAATTGCAATGGGGCGTTGGCTTCCAGCGTAATACGGGTATAGGCCTTCGCGGGCCACACGCGCACCGCCACCACCGCACTGCCGGCAATGGCACACGGGGCCAAGCCCAAAAGCAGTGTGGCTACCGCCCCCTGCAAGATCAGGCGGCGTTGGGGCTGGGGGGAAAATCGGTCAAACTTGCTAAACATGCTTTTCCAGTAAGCGTAAGCGCCAGCAGCGTAAGGCGCCGGCCATCGGCTTCAGGTTCAAGGCGAATGATCCAGTCGGGCTGGGGTAACAAACCGGCTGCTTTATCCGGCCATTCCACCAAGCAGATACTGTCGGGATTGAACATTTCCCGGAACCCAGCATCCTCCCATTCACCTGGATCTCCAAACCTATATAAATCAAAGTGATGGAAGTGTAAATTAGAAATTACATAAGGTTCAACCAAGGTATAGGTCGGACTCTTGACCCGACCCTGGTGACCAAGGGCATGCAATATGCCACGAGTCAGCGTGGTTTTTCCGGCTCCGAGGTCGCCTTGCAGAAAAATCGTTAGCCCGCCGCGCATTGATGGCGCCAGGGTTTTCCCCATACCCAAGGTCGCCGCTTCATCGGTCAGGAAGACGCTCAGGGTATGATCTTGGCTATGCATGATGTAAATGTGAGTAAACCTGGAGTTGAACGAGATTGGGCCGCCTTGGCCAGCGATATCAAGCGCTGGGCTACCGCGCTCGGCTTTGACGCAGCCATGATCGGCGATGCGGACCTGGGCGCTAAAACCGAACAGGATCTGCAAGCGTGGCTGGCGGCTGGCAATCATGGCGAAATGGATTATATGGCCGCCCATGGCAGCAAGCGCGCCCGGCCTGCCGAACTGGTGCCCGGCACGCGACGGGTGATCTCACTACGGATGAATTACCGCCCTCCCGCGGCCAAATCAAGCGAGGCAGTGTTAGTGAATGGCGAAGCTGCGTTTATCTCGCGCTACGCCCTGGGACGCGATTATCACAAGGTTTTGCGCAGCCGTATTAAAAAACTGGCTGAACGTATCATCACCGCAGCAGGCGATTTCGGCTATCGGGCATTTGTAGACTCTGCCCCCGTCATGGAAGTTGCTGCCGCTGAGCGGGCGGGCCTCGGTTGGCGCGGAAAACATACACTATTGCTGACCCGCGAGCATGGCTCGTTCTTTTTCCTGGGCGAGCTATTCACCGACCTGCCCCTGCCCATCGACCCACCACTGGCGCAAGAACACTGCGGCCGTTGTACACGCTGCATTGATATCTGCCCTACCCAAGCCATTGTCGCCCCGTATCAGGTCGATGCCCGCCGTTGTGTGTCTTATCTCACCATTGAACTCAAAGGCGCCATTCCTACCGAACTGCGCCCATTGATCGGCAACCGGGTCTATGGCTGCGATGACTGCCAACTTACCTGCCCGTGGAACCGCTTTGCCGTCGATAGCAAGGAAAGCGACTTTGCGGTGCGTAATGGATTGGATGATGTCAGCCTCGTCGAACTGTTTGCCTGGCGTGAACAAGATTTCCTCAACAAACTCGCCGGCACGGCCATCTACCGGATCGGCTATGAACGCTGGCTGCGGAACATCGCGGTTGGACTGGGGAATGCCCCCACTAGTCCCGCCGTCGTCAACGCCTTGCGCAGCCGTCAAGATGACGCTTCAGAACTGGTACGCGAACACGTGGCCTGGGCACTGGCGCGCCACCTTGATGCACCGACATGAACCTCATCCATGGCCCGCGACAGATCGTAAACAGGTTCTAACGTAGAATATCCATCTCTCCATTACCGCATTGCTCCCCATGCCCGCCCAGCAAGCATCCCGCCCAATTGGTGTCTTTGATTCCGGTATCGGCGGCCTGACCGTTACCCGCGCACTGATGGAGCGCCTGCCCTTCGAGGACATCGTCTACTTTGGCGATACCGCCCGGGTGCCGTATGGCGTGAAGTCGGTTGCAACCATCGAGCAATTCACTCAACAGATCGTTGATTTTCTGATGCAACAGGAAGTGAAACTGCTGGTAATTGCCTGCAACACCATCTCGGCAGTGGCTGCGAACAAAATCCGCAGCCGCGTCAACATACCCGTTATCGATGTGATCGAAGCGGGTGCCCATGATGCCGTGGCATTTACCCGTAACGACGCCATAGGCGTGATTGCCACCCCAACCACTGTCAACTCGAATGCCTATGCCCGTGGTGTGCATGCGCTGAATGCCGAAGCACGCGTCTTTTCGCAATCCTGCCCGCTGCTGGTGCCGCTGGTAGAAGAAGGTTGGCTGGATCACCCTGTCACGCGTTTGACCGTGCAGGAATATCTGAAACCGGTATTGGCCGAAGGCATTGATACCCTCGTGCTCGGTTGCACCCATTACCCCCTGCTCAAGCCCCTGCTGGCACAGGAAGTGGGCGCTCAGATTCGGTTGGTTGACTCTGCGATCAGCGTCGCAGAACAAGTCGCCGCCACGCTGGTGGAACTGGATTTAGCCAATCCGCAGCGTGGTGAACCGATTTATCGCTATTACGTCACCGATATTCCCCTACGCTTTCAAACCGTTGGCGAACGCTTCCTTGGGCGCAGTCTTAAGCATCTTGAAATGGTTCAGCTTTAGGACCTGACTAGAAAGTCTTGCGAGCTAGGGCAAGATAAGGCGAAAACAGCCGAGGAAGCGGAGTTTACACAGGGTAAATGAGCATTCCGAGGGTGATTTCAACGCCATATTGCCGACGCGCAGCAGACTTTAGACAGGTTCTTAGAACTCTGTTTACGAGCAGTCGTAAACAGGTTCTTAGACTAGGCTATTCAGTTCATCCCTGATTCACTTGCGATAGGCTTACCACTTAAATGGAAAGTCCAACATGCGCTACTCATGCCTTCTTACCATAACCCTTCTGGCCAGCTTGCTCGGCCTAACCAGCTGCGCCAATACACCCATTGCGCCAGCCGTTGCCGATCCGACAAGCATGCTTGTTGGCAACTGGGAGGGCAAATGGGCTATCGACAGCACGGGCTTTGAAGGTAAAGCACAATTGGTTATTGAAACGGTGATCGGCGGTACCGTAACCGGGCACACCACGATGTTCAACACTCCCTTTGGCGACCTGACACAAGCATTTTCCCCAGCTGCTTTCGACGGGGCCAAACTCAACGTCAAGCACGGCAACAACGTCAGCTATGTACTGTCGTTCAGCGAAAAGGAACACCGGCCTCACATGGCAGGCCCATTGGTCTATGTTGGCAAAAGCGGTACTTACCACGGTACGATTCGCGTCGTTAGACAGTAAGCTATTGATCGATATCAACCAACGAGCAGCCTTCGGGCTGCTTTTGTCTGTCATGGTTCGGCAGGAAAGCCGGCCATGCTAGAATCGCACGCTTGTTTTGATTGGACTTTTTCTCGCCATGACGCTTTCTACCCTCACCGCCCTTTCTCCACTCGACGGCCGCTATCACAAGCAGGTCAGCGCCCTGCGCCACTGCTTTAGTGAATATGCCCTGATCAAGTATCGGGTGAAAGTCGAAGTGGAATGGCTCAAAGCCCTGGCTGCAGAGCCCACCATCGGTGAAGTACCTGCATTCTCGGCCAGCACGATTGCCGAACTCGACGAAGTTGTGGCCAATTTCTCCGAAGCCCATGCCGGGGAAGTAAAAGCCATTGAAAGCCGCACCAATCATGACGTAAAAGCCATTGAGTACTGGCTGAAGGAACGCCTTTCCGGCAACCCGGAAATCGGGCCAATCAGCGAATTCCTGCACTTCGCCTGCACCTCGGAAGATATCAATAATCTGTCGCACGCGCTGATGCTGAAGGCCGGGCGCGAAGCGATGCTGCCCCAGTTACAGGGCATCATCGACCGGTTGAAAGCCCAAGCACTTGACCTGGCCGACAAGCCGATGATGTCACGCACCCATGGCCAACCTGCCACCCCCACCACCATGGGCAAGGAAATGGCGAACATCGCGTATCGGCTGGAACGCCAGCACCAGCGCATCGCCAAGGTCGAACTACTCGGCAAGATCAACGGCGCAGTCGGCAACTACAACGCACATTTGGCAGCTTACCCTGAGGTGGATTGGCCCACCTTTGCCCAACGATTCGTTGAGTCACTGGGTATCAGCTTCAATCCCTACACCATTCAGATCGAACCGCACGACTACATGAGCGAGTTGTACGACAACTTCGCACGCGCCAATACGATCCTGATTGATATGAATCGCGATATCTGGGGATACATTTCGCTTGGCTTTTTCAAGCAGAAGTTGAAGGAAGGCGAAATCGGCAGCTCGACCATGCCGCACAAGGTCAACCCCATCGATTTCGAGAATGCCGAAGGCAACCTCGGTATGGCCAACGCCATGTTGACCCATCTGAGCCAAAAGCTGCCTATCTCACGCTGGCAGCGCGACCTCACCGATTCAACAGTGCTTCGCAATATGGGCGTTGCGCTGGGCTATACCTTGTTGGGCTACGTTTCGGCCATCAAGGGCTTGGACAAGCTGCAAGCCAACCCTGCCGCCATGGCTGCAGACCTGGACGCCAATTGGGAAGTGCTGGCCGAACCTATCCAAACCGTCATGCGCCGCTACGCCGTGCCCAATGCCTACGAACAGTTGAAGGACCTGACCCGCGGCAAGGCCGGCATCAACCGTGACACACTGCACACTTTCATTAAAACCCTGGCCATCCCGGAACCAGAAAAAGCCCGGCTGCTCGAATTGACACCGGCCAGCTATTTAGGCCGAGCGATAGAGCTTGCCCGTAACATCTAACCCCCCAAGGCCCTCACGTCCGTGACTCCCAAGCTGAAGATTCCCCTAATTGCCGGCGCCGTGGTCGGCGCGCTTGCCATCGCCTACACCGGTACGAGCTGGTGGGCAGGCAAAGAGACAGAAACCACATTGGCCAAGCAACACCAGCTCTTGGCCGACCTGCCCTATTTCGTGGTCAAGTCACGCGACTACCAACGTGGGATCTTCAGTTCCTATGAGCGCACCACGGTTGCCTTGAGTCCCAATTTGCTCAAACCCTACCAGTTGCTGCAACTGCAAGAGCTGGGTGATGTGAAGCTGGAACTGACCTACACCCAGACTATCAAGCACGGCCCGCTGCCGCTGTTGAGTAAGGGGAGTCCAACGCCACTGAAGGCGGCCGTCACCACCCAGATCGATTTCAATCCTGATACCCAGACACTATTGAAAAAGATATTTGGCGATCAGCAAGCATTACAGATCGAAAACCAGATCGCCTTCAATGACGACGGTGTTGTACGGATCAAAATACCGAACTTCACCTATGAAGAAACGCTCGCCAAGGTGAAATCCGTTTGGCAAGGTTTGGATGCGACCATTGCCTATGGCGGCGACTTCAATAAGGTCGACATTACTGCCTTGGCGCCAGGATTGCATTTCGAGGCAGGCACCAAAGGCACTTTGGATGTGAAGGACTTCCGCTTTGAAGCGCACAATACGCGTGGCAAAGCCGGGTTGATGTTAGGCGATGGCAAGTTGACGCTGGCTTCCGCCACTTTCAAGCGCGCAGATGAAGCGCCTGAACTCGATATCGCCCTGGAAAAGTTCAGCTACCTGGTCAATACGAATGAGGCAGGCGATTTCCTGGATTCCAGCGGTGATATCAACCTGCAGGCATTGACCCTAAATGGCAAGCACTATGGGCCTGCGGTGTTATCGGTAGCAGCCAACCATTTGCACGCCCCCACCCTGGCTAAACTGTCCAAGACTATCGGCGACATCCAACGGAAGGTGGCCGACCCAACTGACCAGGCGGCGAAAATCTTCTCCATCCTACGGAAGGAAGGCCTACCACTACTGCGCAATGACCCTGCCCTGTTGGTAAAAAAGCTATCGATCAAGCTGCCAGAAGGTGAAGTATTCCTCAAGGCCAATCTAGCCCTCAAAGGATTCCAAGATGCTGATCTGGATGCACCGATCAAGCTATTGGAACGTTTGCAAGCCAGCGCGGATTTGAAGGTGCCCAAACAGGTCATCGAAACCTATGTCCTTTGGCAAGCGCGTGGCATGATCGCTGTGGACACTGAGGAAGGGGAACATCCGGATACGGCTGATCTGGACAATCTGGCGCGCAACCTGATGGAAAGTCAGATCCGTAAACTGACGGCACAAAATCTGATCAAGGCCGATGGCGATACGCTCAGCACCAACGCCCAATGGAATTCCGGCCAACTCAATGTCAACGGCAGCGCCATACCATTACCTTGGCAGGCAGCAGCTGATGCTGCCAAATTAGTCAAAGAAGCCCCTGCTAAAAAGTAAGCAGCGCAAAAAAGCCCGATCACACGATCGGGCTTTTTCCTGGCCACTCGTTCAGATACAGGTCTATTAGAACCTGTTCAAAGTCTCGCGAGCTAGGGCGAGACAAGGCGAAAACAGCCGAGGAAGCGGAGTTTACACAGGGTAAATGAGCATTCCGAGGGTGTTTTCAACGCCATATTGCCGACGCGTAGCAGACTTTAGACAGGTTCTTAGATCCATACAGAGCAGAACAAACCGTTAGGTGGAACGGCTAGCGGTATTCGCACAGGTAGGCAGTATTCTGCACTACCTTGAGCTGGAACTTACTGTCTGCCGGCACCACGAATTGGCTGCCTGCTGCAAACGTTTCCCACCCATCCTTGCCTGGCAACTTCACCATCAGCGCCCCGACCACCACATGCATCACTTCGCGCTGGGTAGTACCAAACTCATAATCGCCTGGCGCCATCACACCTACCGTAGCAGGGCCTTCCGCCATGCCAAAAGCAATGGATTTAACCGCGCCG
Organism: Chitinimonas sp. BJB300; assembly: GCF_002735695.1. GTDB lineage: Bacteria > Pseudomonadota > Gammaproteobacteria > Burkholderiales > Chitinimonadaceae > Chitinimonas. Next base: position 52,612 of record NZ_PDZH01000002.1, on the reverse strand, counting down.
CCGAAGTACTCGTTTACCGTGAGCATGCTTATTATTCCCTAGGGATTGAGGTTTGTTCGGCCAGTATGCCAAAGAAACGGCTTGCTAACTTATGGCGTCTTAATTGCGCCAATGGCAGGCAAGAAAAAGCAGCAAAATAGAGCACCCCACTGCCCCCATCGCTAGTCTAGCCTGCAATGTGCACCACAGGCGTCAGACGCAACAACCCATAGTGCACCACACCAGCCTTGCCTTTACGTAATACTTCCCAACCAGTTAGCGCTGGCCAATCAGCTGTTTCGATATATACCAAGCCATCTTCGTGCAAACACGGCGCAATTACGGCCAATACCTTGACCAGGAAGTCACTGGCAAAGGGCGGGTCAAGAAAAACCACATCAAACTGCTCGCTGCTACGACCCAACCAAGCCAACGCATCCGCCCCAACCACCTCGACTACTTCTGCCTGAAGCAAGGCTCGGTTCGACTGCAACGCCGCCAGCGCAGGGCGTGCCATTTCCACCATGACAACGCGGCGTGCACCCCTCGATGCTGCTTCAAAACCCAACGCACCACTGCCGGCGAACAGATCAAGACAAACCCGGCCATCAAGGTCTTGCCCCAGCCAGTTGAATAGGGTTTCCCGTACACGATCGGGCGTGGGCCGCAAGCCCTCACCATCCGGAAAAGGCAGGATACGGCGGCGATAGTCGCCCCCAATGATGCGTAATTGATTGGTACCACGGATGGGTTTGGTAGTTTTAGGCGCGAGCTTCGGCATGCGAAGGTTGGGATAAGGGATTGAACAGGCTAGAATCCTACCCCAATTCACCGGTTAAGCCGGCACTGGAAAGCTACGATTGCATGTCTGAACAAACACCAACACAAAACAACGATACCGGCTGGGGCAGAAAGCTCTGGAAGGCCCTCAATACCGACCTGGGCGGGCTTGTCACAGCGGAAAAGCCTGCTACGCCTGCGCCAGAAACCGTACTGGAGACTGTTACGGTAGCCGCCCCGCAAACCGTGACGCCAGCGCCCGTAATGGTAGCTACAACGGCCCCTGCTGTAGCGGCAGTGGAAGAAAAATCCTTCTGGCAAAAAACCGTCGAGGTGCTCAATACCGATGTAACGGTATTGGCAAAGGATGTCGCCCAAGCGTCAAAGGAGGTCTGGCAATACAAACTGAAAGCCGGCTTGGCCAAGACCCGCGATAAGTTTGGCAAAGAGTTGGCAGCGCTCTTCGGCGGCGGCCAGATTGACGAGAACCTCTATGAAGAGCTGGAAACCGTGCTGCTCACCGCCGATATGGGCGTGGATGCCACCGTCCACCTGCTGAAAGATGTGCGCCAACGGGTCAGCCTATCAGGGCTCAAAGATGCCAGCGAATTACGTGGTGCCCTCAAAGGCGCGTTGACCGACTTGATTGCACCTTTGGAAAAACCTTTGCAGGTGGAAGGCCACACGCCATTCATCATCATGGTGGCAGGCGTCAACGGGGCAGGTAAAACCACCAGTATCGGCAAGCTGGCCAAGTACTTTCAGAGCCAGGGGAAAAGCGTCCTACTCGCCGCGGGTGATACCTTCCGCGCTGCCGCACGCGAACAACTTATGGCGTGGGGTGAACGCAACAACGTCACCGTCATCGCACAAGATGGTGGCGATTCCGCCGCGGTCTGCTTCGATGCCATCAACGCCGCCAAGGCACGTGGTATCGACATTGTATTGGCGGATACCGCCGGTCGCCTGCCCACCCAGCTGCACCTGATGGATGAAATTGCCAAGGTCAAACGGGTCATCGCCAAGGCAGACCCAACCGGCCCGCACGAAGTATTGCTGGTGCTTGATGCCAACACCGGCCAAAACGCGCTGCAGCAGGTCAAAGCCTTTAACGACGCACTGGGCCTGACCGGCTTGGTGCTGACGAAGCTCGACGGTACCGCCAAGGGCGGGGTGATTGCAGGCATCGCCAAACAGAACCCGATTCCGCTACGCTTTATCGGCGTGGGCGAAGGGATTGATGACTTACGCCCGTTTGAAGCCAAAGACTATGTGGACGCCTTAATCGAGTGAGGACCAAGGCCTTAGAATCTGTCTAAAGTCTTGCGTGCTATAGCAAGACAAGGCAGAAACGGCCGAGGAAGAGGAGTTTACAAGTGGTAAATGAGCATTCCGAGGATGTTTTCAACACCGTATTGCTGACGCGCAGCAGACTTTAGACAGGTTCTTACGAAGGCCCGAGCTACCATGATCCAGTTCAACCAAGTCAGCAAACGCTATACCGGCGGCTTTGAGGCGCTGAAGAATCTCAGCTTTCAAATCGAAACCGGTGAGCTCGTCTTCCTGGCCGGACACTCCGGTGCAGGCAAATCTACATTGCTCAGGCTGGTAGCAGGCATCGACCGCCCTACTGCCGGCTCGGTAGTCGTCAACGGGCAAAATCTGGCCAGCATTCGTAGTGGCGCCCTACCCTTTCTACGCCGGCATATCGGCTTGATCTTCCAGGACCACAAAATCCTGTTCGACCGCACGGTATTCGACAATGTGATGTTGCCACTCGATATTGTGGGCTACGACCGCCGCGAAGCCGGACGGCGGGCGCGTGCAGCCCTGGATAAAGTCGGGCTGTTGGGACGTGAGAAGATGAGTCCGATCTCATTATCGGGCGGCGAGCAACAACGGCTGTGCATCGCCCGCGCGGTGGTGCATCGGCCATCCGTGCTGCTGGCGGATGAGCCAACCGGCAACCTGGACCGAGCCTATGCGCTTGACATCATGGAACTTTTCAAAAGCTTCCACCAGGTAGGCGTCACCATTGTGATTTCAGCCCACGATGAAAGCCTGATGGCCGATTACGGCCGCCGTATCTTGCGACTTAACAAAGGGCAATTTACCCAATGACCCACTGGCTCCGTCTCCATTATCTGGCCCTCCTTACCACCTTGCGGCTACTGGCGACCAATCCGCTGAGTTCGCTATTCAACCTGCTGGTCATCGGAATCGCCGTTGCGTTGCCTCTGGGCCTTTACACCTTGGTCAGCAATCTACAAGGTATGGCGGGCCAGTTGCCCACCGAGCCGCAAGCCAGCGTCTTTCTGCAAACCGATGCCAGCGCCGCCGATGTCGCCCGCATCCAGGCGTTGCTCGCCAGCGATGCCAATGTGAAGCAAAGCCGCCACATCGATAAGACTCAGGCCCTCAAGGATTTGGAACAAACCAGTGGCATGGGCGACCTGCTGGCCGGCCTGGGTAATAACCCGCTACCCGATAGTTTTGAACTCACCCTCAAGCAGGGCGATGCCAATACCCTGGCGGAATTGAGCACGCGGCTGAAAGCGGACTCGGCAGTTGAGCATATCCAGCTCGACTCGGAATGGGCGCAACGCCTTAGCAGCATCGTCAGCCTGGGGCATGAAGCGGCGATTACGGTAGCGGGACTCTTCGGGGCTGCGCTGTTATTGATCACCGCCAACCTGATCCGTATGCAAATCCTCACTCGGCGTGAAGAAATCGAGGTCAGCAAGCTAATAGGCGCTACCGACAGCTTTATCCGCCGACCCTTTCTGTATCTGGCCGCCGTTCAGGGCGTGCTAGGCAGTTTGGTGGGCATAGGCTTGGTGGCAGTGGGCCTAAGCCGTCTCAATGGACCAGTTGCAAAGTTGGCAGGACTGTATGGGCAATCATTCCAGTTGTCGTTACCTGCTCTCGCCACACTGGCATTGAGCCTGTTATGTGTTGCGGCACTCAGCCTGGCTGGCGCTTCCTTGTCTGTACGCAAGCATTTACGCCTGCTTGATACCTGAACGGTTGCCCACCGTAATAGCCCCATTGGAAATTCTGGAAACATGAGCAAAGTTACCATCTACCACAATCCGGCTTGTGGCACTTCACGCAATGTGCTGGCATTGATTCGCCATGCTGGCGTGGAGCCCGAGGTTATCCGCTACCTGGACAACCCGCCAGACCATGACACACTGGTGGGGCTGATCGCAGCAATGCATATCACCCCGCGTGACCTGTTACGCCAGAAAGGTCCGCTCTATGAAGAGCTCGGCCTTGATGATGCCAAATGGACGAACGAGCAGCTCATCGACTTCATGTTGCAGCACCCGGTGTTGATCAACCGTCCCATTGTGGTTACAGCATCTGGCGTGAAATTGTGCCGGCCTTCGGAAGTGGTGTTGGATCTATTGCCCAAGCAATTCTTAAAACCGGTATAAAGTCTGCTACGCGTCGGCAATATGGCGTTGAATACACCCTCGGAATGCTCATTTACCACTTGTAAACTCCGCTTCCTCGGCTGTTTTCGCCTTATCTTGCCCTAGCTCGCGAGACATTAGACCGGTTCTTAAAACCTTTCACCAAGGAAGACGGCGAAGTTGTCATCGATGCAAAAGGACAACGTACCAGATAACAATCCGCAAGAAACTGCCGATTTACGATAGTCCGTTTGATTTCACCAACTAAGCTCAAGACTCCTCTTACCAGGGATCTTGTCACCATGCGATTCATGACCTCGCTTTGTCTGTTGGCTACATCACTCGTCACATTGGCTAACGACCCACCCCACGCCACAGCCGCAAATAGCATTATTAAGACAGACAAGGCGCTGGCCCCAACCAAAGCGCAACTTCGTGCAAATATCAGGGCCGTCAAACCCGCTGCGACAAAGCATGGTGAAAACGCCACGGCCAATAAAAAACCGTCGCTGGTAGAGCATGAGGAAGAAGACCTGAGCCATTGGAGCTATGAAGGCAAGCTGACCGGGCCCGCAAGATGGGGCACGATGAATTCGGCCTATTCACAGTGCGTAGAAGGCAAGACCCAATCCCCTATCAATATAGAAGGAGCCGTGCAGCAAAAGCTCGACCCGCTGAAGATTGCCTATGGCCTGAGTAAGCTTGCCATCACCAACAACGGCCATACCATCCAAGTGAATATCGAGCCAGGCAGTTGGCTGGAGGCACTAGGTGAACGCTATGAACTCAAGCAATTTCATTTCCATACTCCAAGCGAAGAAGCCATCAATGGGCGGCGGTATCCACTTGTAGCCCATATGGTGCATATGAGCGAGGCAGGCACGTTGGCCGTCATTGCCGTGCTCTTCAAGGAAGGCCGCCCCAACCCAACGCTTGAGGCAATCTGGCCTCGCATCCCGACAGAGCACAATGAAACCCGCAGCTATAGCGAAAGAATATTGAGCCCGGCCAGCCTGCTGCCGGACAATTTGACGTTCTATACCTTCAAAGGCTCATTAACCACACCGCCGTGTTCAGAGGAAGTACGTTGGCTGGTTTTAAAAACACCCGTCGAGATATCCAGCGCACAGATTGAACGCTTTCGGCAGGAATACCCCATGAACGCGCGGCCTTTGCAACCGTTGAATGACCGCGAAGTGCTTGAGAGCAAGTAAACACTATCTATCAAGTCATGACATGCGAGGGCTGCACTGATGGCATCAGGGCGGCCCTCGGTGCTTTTCAAGATACTGTCACATTTAGACGGCATGCTCACATGATCGCCATCTCCTGTGACAACCGTGAGCGACCAACCCAGCCAGCATTTTCGCACTATCTGGATATCGGACCTACATTTGGGCACCCAAGGCTGCCAAGCGGCCTATCTGCTTGATTTCCTCCGGCATACCGAGTCCGATCATCTCTATCTTGTGGGCGACATCATCGATGGCTGGGCCTTGAAACGCACATGGTACTGGAATCAGGAACATAACGATGTGGTGCAGAAGATTCTGCGCAAAGCGCGTAAAGGAACGCAGGTGGTTTACATCGCAGGCAACCATGACGAAGCGGTGCGGCAGTTTATCGGTCTCGCATTTGGTGGCATCGACATCCAGGATGAGTTGATCCATACCATGGCTGACGGCCGCCGTTTTCTGGTGCTGCATGGCGACTTGTTTGACGGCGTGATCCAGTGCGCACGTTGGCTGGCGATTGTGGGCGACCATGCCTATACCATCACGCTCAAGCTCAATCGCTGGTTCAACCATATCCGCGGCAAACTGGGTTTGCCGTATTGGTCACTCTCGCAATTTTTAAAGCACAAAGTAAAGAAAGCAGTGAGCTTCGTCAGCCAGTTCGAAGAGGCTGTCGCCAGAGAGGCTAAGACACGTGGGCTGGATGGCGTGATTTGCGGGCATATCCACAAAGCCGAAATGCGTGAGATTGACGGCGTCCTCTATTGTAACGACGGGGATTGGGTGGAAAGCCTCACAGCACTGGTAGAAACCATTGAGGGGGAACTGAAGATTATCCGCTGGCAGCTGGCTAACCATCAGCCTTCGCCCAAGACAGACCTACCCGCAGAACAGATGGATGTGTTTATTGCCTAATCGTTGCTGCCGCTAACTCTAATGTTTTCAGCGATTCAAGAATTTCTCACCTAAGGTGTAAGGCGCAGCGTAACTGTACGACCAACGGGACAGAAGCGCTGTGCTTCAGTTATCCACAACCAGGAGAGTCATAATGAAATTCAGTTCCGCCGCCTTTGCCGCTGCTGCAGTTGCCACCCTTGCACTTAGCGCTACCCCAACACTTGCCGCCGAAAAAGAGCATGCAAAAGTGAAGTGCGAAGGCATCAACAGCTGCAAAGGAACGTCGAGCTGCAAGACAGCTGAAAACGCCTGTAAGGGCCAAAACAGCTGCAAAGGCCATGGCTGGGTAGAAGCCAGCGCCAAAGAGTGCAAAACAAAAGGCGGCAAGGAAGTGAAAGAGTAAGTCCTGCTGCTGCAGGACATGGATGCAGCAGAAAGTCTCCGTGTACCAATGTACCGGTCAATTCTGTGCTGCATCCAACCTTGCCAAGGTTTGATTCCAAAAGACCATCAACCTTCACAAGGCCTATCGTGTCTTCCTTGGTGAAATGATTTGCTCTCCGATGGAGCACGCACCTGTAGCTTGTCAGCTTTCTCCCTTCCCATGAATGCCCCTAAAACACCTAGCCCGGCCTTTGGTCTGGGCTTGCGCCCTGACCATTATCAAGACTTGTTGACCACACCCGGCTGCGTTGACTGGCTGGAAGCGTTGACAGACAACTATTTACTCCCTGGCGGCAAACCCCTGCATTTTCTGGACCGCCTACGGATTGAATACCCTATGGCGCTGCATGGCGTCGCCATGTCGCTAGGCGGTACCGACCCATTGGATGCCACCTATCTCAAGTCATTACGCGCATTGGTCGACCGGGTGGAACCAATGTGGGTGTCCGACCACCTGTGCTGGACCGGGGTGGATGGCGTCAACCTACACGATCTCTTGCCGCTGCCGTATACCGAAGCCGTGATTACTCATGTCGCCGACCGGATTGCGCGCGTACAGGATACGATTGGTCAGCGTCTGCTCATCGAGAACGTATCGAGCTATCTGAGCTACAACATCGACGAGATGCCAGAGTGGGATTTCCTGACCGAAATCGCCCGCCGGGCCGACTGCTTGCTGCTGCTTGACGTCAATAACATCTACGTGAGCAGCGTTAATCATGGCTTCGACCCCCAAACCTATTTGGCAGCCATACCGGTCGAGCGCGTGCGGCAGATTCATCTGGCAGGGCATGCGAATCGAGGCCAATACCTTATCGACACACATGACGCACCTGTCCCGCCTGCCGTGTGGGACCTATACCGTACCGCGGCCAAACGCTTTCCCGGCGTAGCCACCATGATTGAACGTGACGACAACATCCCACCGCTTTCCACACTACTGGCGGAATTGGACATCGCCCGCGCTATCACCACGGAGTTGGTTGCATGAATACCCAACTGGCCCGTCTGCAAAAAAGGGTGGCGCAGACTATCCGCCATGGCAGTGACATGCTGAATGACTTGATCTTGGAAACCGCAGCTGTACCACGCCCTATTCGAATTGGCATCTATGCGGACGCCTACCTCTTGCGGCTGGACGAGGCCCTGCGCAGCAACTATCCCAAGCTGCATTTGTTGTTAGGTGACGACGATTTTCTGGCGTTGACACGGCGCTATCTTGACACCCAACCGTCACGTCAGCCGAATATCCGTTGGTTTGGTGACCAGCTAGCGGTGCTGCTCGACAATCAGACGCCTTATGCCGATGTCCCAGCCTTCGCCGAGTTGGCGCGTTTCGAGTGGGCATTGGGGCTCGCCTTCGATGCAGCCGACACCTCCACACCTGGTCCAGCCATCCTCAGTACCTTGGCAGATGAAGACTGGCAGGAAATACAACCCAACTGGCATCCCAGCCTGAGCGTAATGGCGTTCAACTGGAATACGCTGGCGATTTGGCGCGCGCTGGATGCCGATGAGGCTCCGCCAGACCCGCAAACCATACCAAGCTATTGGGCAATATGGCGCGACTCCTTACAGCCTTGCTATCGATCGTTGGCAGACGATGAAGCGGCTTTGCTCCTGAGTATGCAGGCCGGGCAACCCTTCGGCGATGCCTGCGCAGCCTTGTTGGCTTGGCATTCCGCCGATGAAGCACCCAATCGCGCCGTTGCACTGTTAAGCCAATGGCTGCACGATGGTTGGATCAGCAACCTACAAACGGTAGTTGAGATTACCCACCCCGCCAGCATCTAAGGTCCAGTTGCCAAACTTGGATAGTACTCATGCTGAACTTGTTGCGCCGCACCCCTCCGGCCGATCCGCTCGCCAACCCCGCCTGGCCCGAACTGGGCCGGCAAATGCCATTGCTCGCAGGATTAAGTGACTGTGAATGGTGGCGGCTGGAAGCCCGCATGCGTCACTTCCTCGCCCACAAGGTCTTCCACGGCGTACAAGGCTTTGCCCTGAGCCAACGCCGGTTGCTGCAAGTTGCCGCGCAAGCCTGCCTGCCCATTATCAACCTGGGCGACAAGGCCTATGCCGACTGGAAAGAAATCATTCTTTACCCCACGGCATTTGTCAGCCGCATCCCCTGGCACGACCAAGCCGGACTGGTGCATGAAGGTGAATGGGTAATAGCAGGCCAAGCACGCCAGGATGGCCCTATATTGTTGGCTTGGCCCGATGCCCAACGCGGGCCGGCTCTGGACGGCAGAAATGTTGTCATCCATGAATGCGCGCACAAGCTCGATATGATGAATGGCACGGCCAATGGCTTTCCACCCCTGCATGCCAGCATGCACGCTGCCGACTGGACACGCGCCTTTGAAGCAGGCTTTGCCGATTTTTCAGGACGAATCGCACAGGGTGAGGCCGTTTCCATCGACCCCTACGCCGCTGAGAATCCTGCTGAATTTTTTGCGGTGCTATCCGAATACTTCTTCGAACTCCCCCACTTGCTGCACGACCAATACCCAGCCATTTACGAGCAACTGCGCCAATTTTATCGGCAAGACCCGGGCGAGCGGCTGCCGCTGATTGAACCCGCCGGGCTCTATTGAAGCCATCTGCTGCCTGACTGGTATTCTCCCTCCCGTCTCGCCTAAGCCAAAGTCCTGTGCTTACGACTAATGCCGCCTGTAGCACGCTAGGTAACGTCAACAAGGCTTAGTCCCAAACCAAGCGAGGTAAAACAAGTTCTAAGAACTTGTTTACGAACTTACTGCGCAGCCATGATCAGGGCTCATGTGCTGCTCGAAGTCCTCATGTACCAGCGTACATTCCGGTTTCTGCGCTGCGCTGACGACTGCTCGCGACAGATCGTAAACCAGTTGTAAGGCTGTCTTTGGTTAGCTCGCGAAATTTCACATCAGTTTCAATAACAAAAAAGCAACAATTTGTATATTTGCAACAAAATCTGATGCGAAATGTCCCGTTCGACGCTGTAAGCCCAAAGTACATCCACTACTGAAAAGAACACCGGAAACCCTTCATAGGTGCGGTTTAGCCGGCGGTTTGACACCCAATTAGCTGACCGTGGGCACGTAGTTTTCATGCTTTTCAAATTAACCCCCGGGATTTCCCTAATGCAGCCTGCATTCATTCGCGCCGAACAATGGACTGCCGATAGCACGCTTGCGCCTGTCCTAATTTCCTGTACAGGTAACGTGGGTTAAAGCGTCCTGCCAATCCGCCATCAACTGACGCAACAAAAGATAATCAGGAGCTTCCGAATGAAATTCACCGCAATTGCTGCCGTTCTCGCCAGTCTGTTTGCAGCACAGGCAGTACATGCCGATGATAATGTCGTTATCTACGGTATTGCCCAGCTTGCTGTTACCCGGGCCAACGATGGCGTTACCACCAAGATGCTGGTGGAAGACACTGGGTCACGCATTGGTTTCAAGGGTGAAGAGGCGTTGGACGGCGGCTTGAAGGCGTTCTTCCAGATTGAGAGCAAAGTAGCGATGGATGACGCCAGCAAAGCGGGGTTTGCAAATCGTGAAGGCTGGCTCGGCTTCAAGGCTGACAGCTGGGGTAAGGCCAAGCTAGGTCGTGGCAAGACTTACTTCGATCTGGCCCAGGAAGGCTTTGATGGCTTTAATGGCAATTCGACCATGATCAACAGCTTGCTGATCGATGGTGCCTACTACCGCATTAGCAATAGTATCGCTTACGAATCACCCTCTATCTCGGGCTTCACTGGCAAGCTGCAATATGCCGATATGGAAGGCAAGACCAGCGGTGTATCACCCCGTGCCGTCATTGGCGCTATCGACTACGCAGGTGGCCCCATCACCGCCGTGTTTGCTTTTGAAAACCAAAAGGACTTGGACCCTACCAATAATGGCGCAGATGGCACCAAGACACCGGTAGCAGGCACTACCGTCAAAAACTACCTGTTTGGCGGTGGTTACACCTTGCCAATGGGCACCAACCTGAAGGTTGCCGTACGGCGTGCGCAAGTCAACGTCTCTGGCGTATCTCTTAAGCGAAATAGTTTCATCACCGTCATCACCCAACCATTTGGTGATCTCACTGCGCGCCTTGGCTTCACCAAACTCGGCAACATCAAAAGTTCGGGAACACTTAGTGATACCGGCGGCACCTACTGGGCATTGGGGGTTGATTACGCTCTGTCCAAGCGCAGCATTGTCTACACCGAGTTCACACAAGCTAAAAATGACCAGAATGCAGGTGGCCTGCTTCAAACCTCCGCAGGACAAGCCGCCACTGCACGCAAGAACAGCACTTGGACAACGGGTCTGATTCACCTGTTCTAAACACCAAGGATTGGTTGATCTGTCACACCATCACCCCGCTGAAGCGGGGTGCTTCTTTTCAGCCGCCAAGCGCCATGGCCCTGCACTACAATTCCCAATAGCCCCCAATTCTGGAGCATGCGCATGAGCCAACACGACCAGACGCCCGAGCAAAGGCGTGCGTACTATCGGCTGATGACCTTGGAAGTTGCACCTTTGTCCTGCTTTGTACCCGTGCAGGGCGACGAAGTGGAAATCGATTTGGTGGACTTGAGCGCCGGTGGTCTCGGTATCCTTGGCTATATGCCCGGCCTCTTGCTTCGGCCTGGGGTAAAGTACCGTGGCATTCGTATCGAACTACCCAAACTTGGCACGCTGGTTGCCGATATAGAGATTCGTGTCGTCAATGACATCACTTTGCGCAATGGTATTCGCACCACTCGCAGCGGGGCCCAGTTTCTCAATCTGGGCACACCGGCGCAGAACCTAATCCAACGCTATATCCTGCAAGCGGAACGAGACCGCCTCGCCAAGCTAAAACCCTAGGTTAACGGCCCTGGAGTTGAATGAGTATGTCCTTAGAGCCTGTTTACGATCTGTCACGAGCAGCTGTCAGCAGGGTGAAGCACAGCACAGAAACCGGAATGTACATAAGGATTTCGAGCAGCACATGAGCCCTGATCACAGCTGCGCAGTAAGAACCTGTCAAAAGTCTCGCGAGCTATGGCAAGGCAAGGAGGAAGTACCACCAGCAACAGCACCTTACCCCATTGCCTTGCCATAACACGTATCCGAGTTTGTGCCATGTATGGGCAAATTACCAGTAGCGAAACATCAGTGCATTCGCCTGCAGGACTTGGTTCTCTTCCCGTACGATTCTTTCCTGGCTTTCACTCGCCGTTGTGCCCACCACAGCATGGTGGCCAAGCTTCCTGGCGGCCTCAGTCTTAACCAAAGCCGCCTTGGCTTTCGGTCTAAACATCTTCATTTGCAATTGACTGATCATAAATTTCCTCGTCGTTTTTCTTGATTACGTTGCTTGCCTGCCTTGCCGATTACCTTCCATTTCGCCTGCTGGGCTTTACGCTCCAACGGTGTCTGCTGGCTACGGCGAACCTCACGTAATAGTTTGTGATAATTGAGTAGACGGTCTGCGGGTATGACATCCCTTACCGCGCAGCCAGGTTCATCACCATGCTGGCAATCACGAAAATGACAGTGCTGAGCCAGCGCCTCAATGTCCTCAAAAGTCGCCGCCAAACTGTCTGCATCCGCATCGGGTCGCCATGTCCGCAAACCCGGCGTGTCGATAATGCATGCGCCTTCTGGGCAAAGATGCAGCGACCGGGCGGTAGTGGTATGCCGTCCTCGTCCATCCCCCTGCCGTAGACCACCGGTTTGCTGCACGCTGCTGCCACTCAGGGTATTGGTCAGTGTGGATTTCCCGGCACCTGAGGAACCCAATAGGACCAAGGTTTGGCCCCTCCCTAGCCATGGCGCAAGCTCCTGCTGTGTGGCCAAAGCCAATGCATTTACCGCATAAGTTGGCACATTGCGTGGTAGGCGTTCATGCAGTTGGGCCATGCGTGCCTCCACCTCGTGGCCGATATCCACCTTGGTGAATACCACTACACCCATCACCCCCGCGGCCTGCACTAACGCCAGATAACGCTCAATACGCCGCAGGTTGAAGTCATGGTCCAAACCCATCACCAGCAATGCCGTGTCGATATTGCTTGCCAACGGCTGACGTCGGCCATCATTGGCTCGGCGAGCCAGGTGGCTTTGGGGTGCCAGCTGGCAATGCACCCACCATTCCCCTTGCGGTTGGGCCTTTACCCCAACCCAATCACCGACTGCCAAACCCGTGCCTGCGGCGTACAGTTCCGCCGATAACGCCGGCAAGACGCGGCCGGCGTACTCGGTATGGCCATCGTGTACATGCAACCAGTCGCGTTGCACCTCGATGACCCGCATCAGGCTGCAAGTCTCGGCTTGCGGCAGGGAAAACCATTGCGTAGCCAGGTTATGGTTCAAACCGATTGCACACAGGGTTTCGAAATCGAACTCGTTCATTTGTCTTATCGTCCAGAAGCGGCACGAATCAGACCCTGTCACAGCCATCATCTTTGCCATTCGCCAACGACATGCGTCGGCCCCGCCATGGCGCGTAAAGCGCATAGCACGAAAAACACGGAAGTCGGCCGAGCAACGGCAGGGACTACGCGCCTAGCTTGCAGAGATGCATTACAAGGGGACTCGAAGAACTTCGACTACAGCCAAAACAATGCTGTAAACAAAAAATACCGATGCAGTTTGGGCGGGTTTTGCCCGACGATATTTTTTCGACGCCGTATCACAGCGAAGACGAAGTTTTAGGGGTGCCCTGCGACATGACGGTACATGGCAAGCAAGGGGCGAGAGGCAGCTTGGAACACGCTTAGGTATCTGCTGCGAACAACCGATGAGGCTGTTACACGCGGCATAGACACAGGAAAGAGAGTGCTTGAGGAATAAACTCGCTAAACAGCGAAAACGAGCACTTGCCTAGCTTGCACACTTTTTCCGGCAGCGCATTGGCCCGGAGGGACGCTATGAACGCTGAGCGTGTTCTGAAGCAACGGCCGACAGGAGGAAAAGGTCAAATTTGGTCATCGCTATCTCCTGTAGAGTTGGGAAGGGAACCCGGATTGTCCCTCTGGCAGCGAAGGCCGTCAAGCAGCCAATTAAACAACGCGTGTTGTTTTCAACACCGCCACACGCATGCGGTTAGCTGGCGGGCTGCGGAAATTGCACTTCGATCTGCGCCAACACACCAGCCAGACACGTATCGAATTCGCCCAACAAGGCTTCTGTTTCATTACCATCGTGCAGCGCTTGTTCAAGCGTACGGGCAATATCGGCCAGCTCCACTGCCCCCACATTCCCTGCCACACCCAGCGTAGTGTGGGCTATACGTTCAGCAGTGGCCCGATCGGCGTCAGCCAAGGCAGCATGCAGCTGGGCGCTGTTATTGCCCAGCGTCTTGGGCAATTTGGCGAGCATGCGATGGTAAAACTCCAGCCGGCCGCCCATTCGGCGCAATGCTGTTTCTGTGTCAAAACCCTTCAGCACTACTTCGGTTTTGCTAGGTTCATCGGGCGACACAGCTACAACCACTGGCTTTGGCGCTTCTGTCACGGAGTCTATCTCCTGCGGCGGTGCAAGTTTGGCCTCGGATGCATGACTATGCGGCGGCAGCCATTTTTCCAAAGTCAGGAACATACGCAGCGGATCAATCGGTTTGGTAATGACATCCTGCATGCCTTCAAGCAGGCAACGCTCACGCTCTTCCACCATCGCATGTGCCGTCATGGCGAGGATAGGCAAATCATTGAAACGGGCCATCGAACGTATCTGAATTGTTGCCTCGTGGCCATCCATATCCGGCATCTGCACATCCATCAGCACCATCTGGTAATAGTCGGATGACTGAGTTTGCAACATCGTAAGTGCCTCGACACCTGTTTCGGCAACTTCAATCTGCAACCCCTCGCCTTGCAGCAATTCAATAGCAATCTGCTGATTGATCTCGTTGTCCTCGGCCAACAATATGCGTTCACCCGACCAGCGCGGCACGCTTTCCTGGGCACTCGGCATTGCGATTACCACCTTGGTCGGCGCATGCAATATCGAGGCAAGCGTTTCCGCCACGCTGGCTTGGTTGATGGGTTTGGTCATGATGCCATCCACCATGGCGAACTCTGCCTGCTGGCGCACCTCTTCGCGGCCAAATGCTGTCACCAGCACAAAATTCGGCCTATGTCGCAGATGCAGCTTCTGCAGCGCTTTCGCTACCTCCAAGCCATCCAGCTGCGGCATTTTCCAGTCACAGAACACCAACTGGTAAGGATGCTTGGCGTCCGCTTCCCTAATAGCCGTCAAGGCTTCTGCACCATCGTATGCAACATCTGCATGAATACCCAGGGTCTGCAATGCATCGACCAATATTTCACAGGCCACGTGGTTGTCGTCAGCCACCAATGCGTTCAGACCTTTCCATGCTTGTAAATTGGCGGCGCTGATGGGGGGAGTCGCACTGGCAAGGCCAAAGCAAGTAGTGAAATGGAAAGTCGACCCCTTTCCTGGTGCACTCTCAAGGCCAATCTCACCACCCATCATGTTCACCAAGCGCTTGCAGATCGCCAACCCCAGCCCCGTGCCACCATATTTACGCGTGGTAGAACCATCTGCCTGCGTAAAAGGCTGGAAAAGATTGGCAGCTTGGCTATCGGTCATGCCTATGCCTGTATCGTGAATCACAAACTCCAAGCCGACCTCCGCCTGAGTCTGGTGCAATACATGACAACTGAGGAGGATTTCCCCTTCCTCGGTGAACTTGATCGCGTTATTGGCAACGTTGATCAATACCTGCCCCAAGCGCAGGGGATCACCAATCAATTGGCGTGGCACCTCAGGTGGAATCTGGAAAAGGTATTCGAGCTGCTTATCCTGGGCTTTCTGGGCTGTCACCGTGGCGACATTGCCCAATACCTCATCAAGTGAGAAGCTGACTTGCTCCATATCCAGCTTGCCGGCTTCAATCTTGGTGAAGTCGAGCACGTCGTTGATCACGGACAGCAGGGAATTGCCGGCAGTGTGGATCTTGCTCACATAGTCGCGCTGCTTGACGCTCAAATCGGTCTTCAACGCCAGAAAAGCCATGCCGATCACCGCATTCATCGGCGTACGTATTTCATGGCTCATATTGGCCAGGAATTCGGACTTCAAGCGCGATGCATCTTCCGCCACGTGCATGGCATGGCGTAGCGCCATTTCCTGTTCCTGCAGACGCTCATTCGCCTCAATGAGTTCATGCGTACGCTGCTCCACCCGCTCTTCCAACAGCCGTTCGGACGATTGCAGGGTCTCGACCAATGCAAGATTCACCGCCAATGCCTCGGCCTGGGCCTTTTCCTTCTCAAGCCGTATCGCATTGAAGCGTTCGGCCAAGGCAAACGCCAACAGCAGCATTTCCAAGGCAGACCCAAACTGCATGCCGTTGACGGTGAGGAAGTTGGTCGGCAAAACACCAAAGCTGCGCATGCCAGTCATAGCTGCGGCAAGTATCAGGAAGCTAAAGGCAGCCAGAAAATACTTGGCGCTGCGCTGGCCTTTGAAAACGCAGGCGATGCTGGTGACCAGCAACATCAGCATGGTGACCGAATCAATCAAAATGGCAATCGGCAAGGTAGACCGGAAGGCCAACATCAAACCCAGCACCTGCAGCGGATTTATCAACGCAAAGACCTTCAGAGCCTTATCAAACCTAGGCACATACCGTTCGGTTTCGAGCAGATTGCGCATGAACAGCAGTAACAACCATGTACTCATGGCAAAAAATATCATGGTGGACGTCTTGGCCCAGCGGGGAGAAGCTGGCCACAGAAATTCATAGGCGACGCCGTTGTAGCAAGCCAGGGACAACGCCGCAGCAACAACAAAGCCAACATAAAGCAGGTAGGAACGATCGCGCAGGACCAAAAAGAGCAGCAGGTTGAACAGGCCCATCGCCATCGCCATGCCGAAATACAAAGCTTGGCCGATATAGTCTATGAGCTGGTGCTGTTCAAAGGCGGAATGGGACCAGAGCTTGATGGGAATATCCATCGACGAATCAGATGCCATACGCAGATAAAGCGTCTGCTCGGCACCGGCCGGCAAGGTCACAGGCAATACGAAAAAACGGCTCGGATACGGCCGCTCCGCAAATGGCAGCTCGCCGCCACTATGCAAGCCATGGTAACGACCATCTGGCCCCGGTTGGTAGAGAACCAGCTTATCGTGGTGCGCGTAGGCGATCTCAATCAATCGGTCCAACGATGTATTGCTGGGGTTGCGTAATGTCAGTTTGAGCCAGAACGCTGAGCGAGACAGGCCAAAATTAAGTGACTGCCCACCACCCGAGCGTGATTCGAACAAATGGCTGCGATCTGCAGTGCGCACCTGCTCCAGCGTCATCGTTTGGCCGCGGTCTTCCAATACGGTCAGATAAGGCAGCAGCGAAAGGCCTTCATTCTCCGCGTCACCCAACACCAATCCCTTGCTTTCCAATGCCATCGCAGAACAACAGACGCCAAGCACCAACAAGCCTCGCAGCAAGTACCGGCAGCCAGCCAAGATGGACAAAGAAGGGAGCATGGTCTGCATCAACAATAAAGTAGGCCGGTCCTGCAGCAATGGGCGATTAGCGCTTAATCCTAGCAGATGAACAATAAGCACTTGCGCTGGCTTCTAGCCTAGCCTTGGCTAGACTGCTTCGAATAGAGATGAACATAAGAAGGATAGAGCATGTCTATTGTGATGGAGCACGAAGCCCTTATTATCGGCAGTGGCTTTGGCGGCGGCACTATGTGCGCCAGACTGAGCAAACGCTGGCCTGGCAAGGTGCTGTTGCTTGAAAGAGGCAAGGCCTACCCCAAGGGCCGATTCCCCCGCAGCCCCAATGACCTGGCCAGTAACTTCTGGAGCCCCGCCGACGACAAAAGCGTACGTCCCAGCCATGTCCTTCAGCAAAAAACCAACAAAAACATGCTGCTGGGGATGTTCGATGTCCGCAGCTTCCCACGCATGGACACGGTCACCTGCGCCGGCCTGGGCGGCGGCTCGCTCATCTACGCCAATGTCTTCCTGCGCCCATCCGCCCGGCTGTTCGAACAAAATTGGCCCAAGGGGCTGAACCTGCAAACCCTGGCACCCTATTACGATGTGGCACAGTCTGTATTGGGCGCACGCACGATCCCCCCTCATCGGGATGAAAACGACACACGATTCATACTGCGTACACAGGCATTCCAACGCTTCGCCGCCGAGCAGAACCTGCCCAGCAAGCTTGCTGACATCGCCGTTTTCTTCGGCCACGACTATAGCTACGCCAACCAACCCCAGCCCTCCGAAATCGGGCTACAGGAAAAAAACCGCTACGGTGCGGTACAAACCTCCTGCACCTACTGCGGCGAGTGCGACATTGGCTGTAATGTCCATGCCAAGAATTCAACCGATCTGAACTATATCCATGCAGCCCGCGAATACCATGGCGCCAAGGTTCAGACCCAAACCCAGGTCAACTGGATAATCCCGCTGAATGCAGCAGGCGAAGACGACGCCACTGCACACGGTGAACATGGGTATCGGGTCTATTATGTCGACTACAGCTCCAACCAGCCCGGCTCGGTGACGACACAACGCGTCGTGGTATCAGCTGGTACATTGGGCAGCAACGAATTGCTGCTGCGCTGTCGCGATGTCTTCCACAGCCTGCCTGCCATCAGCCCACGGCTGGGATACCGCTTCTCGGGCAATGGCGATTTCCTGTCGTTTGTATTGGACGGCAAAAAGGAAATCAACTCCACCTACGGGCCGGTGATTACGCAATACACCGACCACCACCTGTTTGAAAACCACGATCCCGACCGCGCCTTCCTGCTCGAAGACGCCAGCGTCCCCACGCATGCAGGCTGGGCCATGGCGACGCTGGAACCTGTTCTCGACCCTTGGGACCGTTTCAAAATCTTGCTCAGCGTCGTCAAAGAGGCCATTTGCTCGCTCTACCCCGGCCACAATAGCCGGCGCATGGGTGGTCTGATCAATCAGTTGCTCAGTCAAGACATCACCCAATACAGTTCTGTTCTGCTCTGCATGGGCATCGATAAATCTGATGGGCGCTTTTCACTCAACCCAGCCGGCTTTCTTGATTTGGACTGGCCGCAAAAGACCAGCCAAAAGCTGTACGACGCCATCCTGGCCATAGGAGAACGATTCAAGACATTCAGCGGTGGCCGGTATTTCCTCCCTATGCCGAACTGGCTATGGCCGATGCGGCATAACGTCTCGGTACATCCGCTCGGTGGCTGTACCCTGGCCGATAGCCCAAGCGAAGGCGTGGTAAGTGCCGGCGAACAAGATCGGGGCCAGGTTTTCGGCTACACCGGGCTGTATGTAGCCGATGGCTCCATCATCCCCGGTGCGCTGGGTGCCAATCCCGCCGCCACGATTACCGCACTCTCTGAATGGATTGCCCATGGCATCACCGGCCAACAACCCGACAGCTCGTTAAGGTAGCAAAAATCAAAACACCCACCCTGCAATTGAATGCCAGCCTAGCCCCGCGGCCCGGTAGCTATGCGAGGACAGGCCAAATAAAGCGCGATCGCCAGGGTGTATTTAAATTTGTAGGGGGAAATAACGATGCGTACCGAGTTGCAGGGTATCAAGATCCATTTCGCTGAAACCATGAGCGGCTATGCCAGCCTGGGTGGAAACAGCTTTGCCGATGGTTTCGAGGAAGGACGTAAAGCCAATCTGCCACTGGCCATACATGTGAATGTCGATGTCGATGATCTTGCCGTCTTTCTGACGTCCAGCGAACACGGTGCCAGGCTGACAGGCTTCATCGAAGGCCCATTGGTAGGCGGCCAGGCCACGGTAGAGTCGGGGCGTTTCATGCTGATGCCGAACACGGCTGACCTCGACCGCAAGGTCATGAACTACCGGGTGTATTGCGTGAATGCAGAGGGTAACCGCTTTACCCTGGCCGGTCAGAAAGAAGTGCAGCACCACTTCGGCTTTGACCTTTGGCATGACACCACCACGCTGTATACGAATCTTTTCGTGGGTCACATCACCCCAGAACAAGCGCCACAGGCTAATTTGCTCGCTACGGGGATACTCAGTTTGGGCGTTGTCGATTTCGCCAAGGTGCTGCGCACCGTGCGCGCAACCGATGCGCAAGGTAATAACAGCATCAAGGGCATGGCAGCATTTGGAGAATTCTTTGCCGGCTCGCTTTGGCAAATCTACGGACCTTCACTCCCCCCCCGGCCTTACGAAGCAACTCGCATCTATGCGCGCTCCACCACCGAAGGCGTACGTGGCGCCACCATCACCGAACATCCATTCAGCACAGGCGATGGGCTAGGCCTGAAGCTGACACGCTTCCAGCGCGCGCCATGTAACGATGTGGTGCTGATCATCCATGGCCTTACCACGTCTTCAGATATGTTCATCATGCCCGAGCACGAAAATCTGGTACAGCACCTGCTCAACCATGGGTACAGCGATGTCTTTACGCTGGACCACCGCGGCAGCAACCGCTTTCCCTACAACCTGATCCGCGGCCACGCCAACCTGGACGACCTGGCGTTGTACGACCACCCAGCCGCTATCGCCACCTTGCGCCAGATCATTGGCCAAAACAAACGCCTGCATGTGATTGCCCATTGCGTAGGCGCACTGACTTTCGGCATGAGCCTCGCAGCCGGGCAGGTTGGCAGCATCCAAAGCGCCATCCTCAACAGCATCGCCCTGACAACCAATGTGCCGCCCTTCTCCAAACTCAAGCTTGGCCTCGGGCCACTGGCTTGCGACTACTTACTGGGAGTCGAATACGTCAATCCACGCTGGCGGCACCAGCCGGGTTGGTCGCCCGGCAAGCTGCTGGCCATGGGAGTGGACTGGTTCCACCATGAGTGTGATTCGAGTGAATGCCATATGCTCAGCTTCATGTGGGGGGCGGGCAAACCCGCCCTCTTCCTGCACCAGAACATGGCGGCGGAAACCCATAACCGGCTTGGCGACCTGTTTGGCGGCATCAGCGTCAATTATTACCGCCATGTGCTGAAGATGGTGAACGCCAACCACGACCCGGTAAAATTCGAGCCCGGCAACCCACGCTACGCAGCCCTGCCCGACAACTATTTCACCAACATCGCCAATGTCACGACGCCCCTCCTGTTGACCACCGGCCAGGAAAACGGCGTCTTCGCGGATTCCAACATCCTGTGTCACCAGCGGCTTGAAAAAATCGTCCCCGGCCGCCACCAGTTGCATGTCTACCCCAGCTATGGCCATCAGGATGTCTTCATGGGCAAAAACGTAGCGCAAGACACCTTCCCCCGCATGCTCGACTTCCTGCGCATACACAGCAATGCCTAGCGCCAACCAACCATTGCTTCAGAAACTGCTGCTGAAAGCACGCAGCGGTGTACGCAGCCTGCCCCACTTGGCTTTTCTGCCGGCCTCCACCGCGTCCAAACGCCTGTGCATCGTCATCAGTGACATCCATTGCACAGATGGCACCGTGGGCAACCAAAGCGGCGAAGGTGAAGACTGGCTGTTCTTCTTTCAGCAGGTCGAGCAGGCAGCGCAAGGCCAGCAAGAGCTTGTGTTTGTGCTCAACGGCGACATCATAGACCTGATCCGCAGTGCCATCTGGACCGAAGCCGGCGTCTACCCATGGGAGCGCGACCACCCCCGTTTTGTCGAGCTGATCGACAAGATCATGGGCGGCATCATCGACCAGCATGCCCGGCCGAGCGGACTGTTTGGCGTAGATGGGTTTTTTGAGCTGCTGCGGCAATTGAAAGCACGCCTGAAAAACGCTGGCGTTACCATGAAGGTGATTCCCATCGTGGGCAACCACGACAAAGAGTTGCTGCTGGTCAGCCACGCCCGCAAGCGGTTCTACCTGGAATGCCTGGATTGGGACACCGAGCAGGATGCCGAGTACACACAGTGGATTACCGCCATGTACGGCCGAGCCACCCCCGGTGAAGCCCCATGGCTCCCCTTTTATTTTGGCGACCGTGGCTTCCAGCTGTTTGCCACGCATGGCCAATGGCGCGACAGCAGCAACTCAGTGCCCACCGGAGGCTGGAAAGTCGGGAAATGGCACCCAGCCCATTGGAAAGCCCTGCACTTTGCCCCTTTTACCGATGCCTGCTTTGGTGACACGGTAGCGGCTGGTCTGTTATCCGGCTTTATCTGGGACGCAAAAAACGCGCTTCACCTGCAGGAAGCCGCCAACCGGACGGATTCCAAGGCAATCAGCCGGCTGTGCAGCATTCTGGACGAAATGGACCTTTACCGCCCAGCTACCAAGGGCATCGTGCGTATCTTGCAAGAAGCCCGCGCACAGCGCAGTAAAGGGACGGATGAGCATATCCTGCGGGCGATTTCCACCAACTTCCGCAACAATCTACGCCGCTGGTTATCGCATGGCACCACGTGGCAAAGAGCCCCCTTTCCCATCATCGTATTCCTGCCAATACTCTGGATACTGAGCCGCCTGCGCGAGGAAATTGTCAGCCTGGGCGTCATGAAGCTGATGGCATGGGTACAAGAACCCAAGTCCGGCATTGCGCTAAAAGACCTCATCAGCCTGGCAGGTTTTCATGCGGCATACCGTGAATACGGCTTCAGCATTCACACCGAAGGCCATACACACGTCGCACTGGAGGCAGACCTTCAATTCGATACCCCACCGCAGCGGCCAAACTATAGTTACATCAACACCGGTGCATGGCGTGGCCAAATCTTTCCAAAAGCCAATTATGGCTATCGCCGCCGTAGCATAGGCCGAGCACTCTATTTATATGAGCAAACAGGCGAGGACGGCAACGATAAGCTTTGCTATTACGTACGAGACTCCCTTAATTGGGGAACTCACCTTGACAACTTAAGCAAAAGTAAATGTATGAAATAATTGATGTTTTTGGCTTGACTATTTCAAGGCGCTTTAAACTGCCTCGCCTTTTAATTGTCACGCAAACCAACTTGACAATTGCATCGCTGCCACTTATAAAATTGAATGATCATAGATTATGCTCATTCAAATGAAATTTAATTTCAAACATAAGAAAAATTGCCCGGTGCAATATGAAACAAACGGATCAGACCTTACTTGAGCAATTGCGAATTACCGATTTCGAAATAGAGAATCGAAAGTCTCTATTCACATTTTCAGAACAAGATGCTAAATGCCTAGGCGACTTTAAATTTACCATCGAAAAAGAATTAGAAAAAATTGTAAATGCGTTTTACCTAGAGCAAACTGCCATACCTGAAATTGCATTGCTGATTGGCGATGCCGACACCTTAAACAGGCTTCGCAACGCGCAAAGAAAATATATTATAGATATATTTAGTGGTGTATACGATTTGGAGTACGTCAACAACCGTTTGCGTATTGGCCTAATACACAAACGGATTGGTGTTGAACCGAAACTCTACCTTGCCGCCGTTTATTCATTAAATACACTGCTTAATGAATATATTGCTTCCACTCTCAAGCAAAGTGAGGAAAGAATCGCGACAACAAACGCCCTCGCAAAACTATTTATGTTTGACGTTTCTTTGGTCTTTGAAACCTATATACGAAGTCTTGTTTCAGAAATAGAAATATCAAAAAACAAATCTGAGCAATATGCACGTTCGCTTGAAGATAAAGTCGGGCAAAGAACCAAAGAGTTGGAAGAGTTATCCAGAACCGACCCATTAACTGGCCTGCTTAATGTAAGACATTTGAATGAAATTCTTACCAAAGTACTTCGATATGCTGAGCGCCACAGCCAGACGGTGACCGCTGTTTATATTGACGTCAATGATTTTAAAAATCTAAATGATACAAAAGGACACCGTAAAGGAGATCAGGTTCTGCGTTTTGTGTCTGAAGCAATAAAAACCTGTTGTCGTCGCGAAGATTTTAGTTTTCGTAATGGTGGCGATGAGTTTTGTATTATTTTGCCTAATTGCGATGAGGAACAGGCACAAGAAATATTCAGCCGCCGGCTTTTAGAGGAAATGTACAAATCAGAAGAAGTCGTATCGTTAAGTATTGGTTGTGCCTCTTCTGGCCCTGATGAGCATTTATCCGCAGACGAACTTATTCAACTGGCAGATGAACGAATGTATCAAATGAAAACAACCTATAAAAAATCAAAACTCACCAGCCAGTAATTTTAACTGGGCGAATCCACATTCAATTGGGCGAATTCCAATCTGAACCGCAATGACGCATTTGTTGTGGCTATGGCATCAGACCAACAACCGGCACCGTCCCACCAGACTACGCATAGATTGCTGCCACCCCGAATTTGTGCACTCTGCGACACTCCTGCACCCTATTTGCAACGCCAGCCCTACCCTCGCGAGCTTTTATGGTGTTGGATGCTAGCAAATTGTTAGAGTGCGCAGGCTGCCAGCAAGCTTCATTTAGGGCTACGTATACAGCCTGCTGGCCAACGCCACTTCTTCTGGTTTGAACACCTTAGCGCTTATTACGAACAGTCACAAGCAGCCGTCAGCAGAATGACGCGCAGCGCAAAAACTCGACATGCACTTAGAGGCATATGAGGGGTTTTGAGCAGCACATGAGGCTTGATCACGGCTGCGCTGTCTGCTCGTAAACAGGTTCTGAGAGCTTGCCCGACGACAACTACCCACTTCAGCGCCATTGACGGCGATTGCCGTCAAATTCGGGAACATAATCATGGGACAACAACTCAAGAAAACCTTGGGTGTATGGCATTTATGGGGTATCGCGGTAGGGCTGGTGATCTCCGGTGAATACTTCGGTTGGAGTTATGGCTGGGCACAAGCTGGCACCCTTGGCTTTTTGGTTACCTCGCTCTTTGTCGCCGCCATGTATATGGCATTTATATTCAGCTATACCGAACTGACCAGCGCCATACCCCATGCCGGCGGCCCCTTCGCCTATGCCACACGCGCTTTTGGCCCCGCAGGGGGATTCCTGGCTGGCATCGCCACCCTGATTGAATTCGTCTTCGCCCCCCCGGCCATTGCCTTGGCCATCGGCGCGTATCTGAATGTGCAATTTCCTGACATCAATCCCAAATACGCTGCGGTGGGGGCCTATCTCGTCTTCATGACGTTGAATATCGTCGGTGTTCAAATCGCCGCCACGTTCGAACTCTTCGTCACCCTTATCGCCATTGGCGAGCTGCTGGTGTTCATGGGTGTGGTCGCGCCGGGCTTCAGCATGGCGAACTTTGTACAAGGCGGTTGGAGTGGTAACGATCATTTCAGCGTTGCTGCCTTCGGTGGCATGTTTGCTGCCATCCCCTTCGCCATCTGGTTTTTCCTGGCAATCGAAGGCGCAGCCATGGCCGCAGAAGAGGCCAAGGACCCCAAGCGCACCATTCCACGAGCTTATATCGGCGGCATCGTCACCTTGCTGGTGCTGGCGGTAAGCGTCATGATTTTTGCGGGTGGCGCAGGCGATTGGCGCAAGCTCGCCAATATCAACGACCCGTTGCCGCAAGCCATGAAGATGATTGTGGGTGACAATAGCGGCTGGCTGCATATGTTGGTCTGGATCGGGATGTTCGGCCTTGTTGCCAGCTTCCACGGCATCATCCTGGGCTACTCTCGCCAGATCTTCGCCTTGGGCAGAGCCGGCTATCTGCCTAAAAGCCTGGCTGCCATCCACCCGCGCTTTCGAACGCCACATCGTGCCATCCTGGCCGGCGGTGTAGTGGGCATTGCCGCTATCTTCAGTGACAACCTGATCACCATCGGCGGTCAGCCCCTCACCGCCAATATCGTCACCTTGTCGGTATTCGGCGCGATTGTGATGTACATCATCTCAATGGCCAGTTTGTTCAAGCTTCGGGTGACCGAGCCCCAACTTGAACGCACCTTCCTCGCCCCCGGCTACCCCGTGGTGCCCGCTTTTGCCCTGTTGGCCGCCTGCATCTGCCTTGCCGCTCTGGTGTATTACAACCAGCTGCTGGCCCTGGTCTTCGTCGGCTTCCTGGCCGCTGCCTTTACTTACTTCTTCTTTACCAGCCGGCAAAGAGCAGCCGCACCCAGCGATGCAATGTTGCATTCCGCCAAGGTCGGCGCCACAGAAAATGCATCGCCAGAACGCCTAGAGCCCAAACAGGCTTGACGCCCATGAAATTCACCTGCCAGCTGGGCCATACCCAGCACCATTTTGTCGACCTGAAAGACCTGCTGGCCAAAGCCAGCCCAGCGCGTTCGGGCGACTACCTGGCAGGTGTGGCCGCCCAAAGCGCCGAGCAACGCATGGCGGCCAGGTTCGTCCTGGCAGACCTGCCGTTGCGCCGGTTCCTTGATGAAGCGCTGGTGCCATACGAGTCGGATGAAATCACCCGCCTGATTATCGACAGCCACGATGCGGCTGCCTTCGCGGTTATCGCATCACTCGCCGTCGGTGAATTCCGTGAATGGCTGTTGAGTGAACAGACCGATAGTGCAACGTTGGCAACTGTCGCCCCCGGCATCACACCCGAAATGGCTGCGGCTGTCAGCAAGCTGATGCGAAATCAGGACTTGATTGCGGTGGCGCGCAAATGCCATGTCGTCACAGCCTTTCGCAATACCCTGGGCCTGCCGGGCCACATGGCCGTGCGTCTGCAACCGAACCACCCGACCGACGACGCGCGTGGCATTGCTGCGTCGCTGCTAGATGGCTTGATGTACGGCGTGGGCGACGCGGTGATCGGCATCAACCCAGCATCGGACAGCATCCCGGCGCTTACCACCTTGTGGCGTATGCTGGATGAACTGATTCAACGCTATGCCATCCCTACTCAGAGCTGTGTACTCACGCATGTGAGTAACCAAATCCGCGCCATCGAGGCTGGCGTGCCGCTGGACCTAGTTTTCCAGTCTATCGCCGGCACCGAAGCTGCCAACGCAGGCTTTGGCATCAACCTCGCATTGCTCGAAGAGGCCTATCACGCTGCGCTGTCGCTAAAACGCGGCACGGTGGGCGACAATGTCATGTACTTCGAAACCGGCCAAGGCAGTGCGTTGTCAGCCAACGCCCATCATGGTGTCGACCAGCAAACCTGCGAAGCACGCGCCTATGCCGTTGCCCGCCACTTCAAGCCACTGCTGGTTAATACCGTCGTCGGATTTATCGGGCCGGAATACCTTTACGATGGCAAGCAGATTATCCGCGCCGGCCTTGAAGACCACTTCTGCGGCAAGTTGCTTGGCGTGCCGATGGGTTGCGACATCTGCTACACCAACCATGCCGAAGCTGACCAGGACGATATGGACAACCTGCTGGTGCTGCTGGGCACGGCGGGGATCAACTTCATCATGGGGGTGCCGGGTGCGGACGACATCATGCTCAATTACCAAAGCACCTCCTTCCACGACCAGCTCTTCCTACGAGAGGTACTGGGGCTGAAACGTGCACCGGAATTCGAAGCCTGGCTTGCTGAAATGCGGTTGACCAACCAAACCGGCCAGCTACTGCCCGCGCGTGCCGACCACCGCCTCCTGGCTGACTTTTCCACGGGTGTGCTATGAGCAAACTCCTCCCACGTGACCCCTGGGACAAGCTTGCAGCCCACACGCAAGCCCGAATCGCACTGGGGCGAGCCGGCACAGGCCTACCTACCCGGGAAGTATTGTCCTTTGGCCTTGCGCACGCACAAGCACGCGATGCGGTTCACCTACCGCTTGCCGTGGAAACCATCCGTAATCAATTGGCCGAACTGGGCCAAACCTGCTTACACGTCACCAGCCGGGCCGATGACCGCCGCATCTATTTGCAACGGCCGGATTTGGGCCGGCGACTAAGTGAAAACAGCGCCATTGCGTTAGGCCAGCATGTCGGCGACTACGATCTCGCCATCATCCTGGCCGATGGCCTCTCAGCCCTGGCAGTGGAACGCCAAGCCGTTGTTACCCTCAATGCTCTCTTGCCATTGTTGGCTGACTTTACCGTGGCCCCCATCGTGCTGGCCGAACAGGCACGGGTTGCACTGGCCGATGAGGCTGGCGAGTTGCTGGGCGCACGTCAGGTGCTGATGCTACTCGGCGAGCGGCCAGGCTTATCCTCACCCGACAGCCTCGGCGCCTATCTCACCTTTGCCCCCCGCCTTGGTCGCCTGGATGCAGACCGAAATTGTGTCTCGAACATTCGCCCGCAAGGCCTGCCGCCAGCACAAGCTGCGGCAAAACTTGTGTGGCTGCTGCGCGCGGCAAGGCAACGGGGACTAAGCGGGATTGGTTTGAAGGACGAGAGCGACCTCGCCCTGATTGGCAATAAGCGCCAACTTTGAGGACCGGGACAGCAACTTGATTGCTGCTTCGCGTTTGGAAGCCTCGGATCGGTCGGCACAAGGCTCCACATAAGCAACAACTACAGGCAACCTCACCCGGGTATAGCGCGCCCCTTTGCCGGTATTGTGAGTAGCAATGCGCTTGGCAAGATCATTGGTAATACCGCAATACAGGCTATCGTCCGCGCAACGGAGCAGGTAGACGCACCAACTTGTTAGGGCTTCATTCGTCATCACGCCATTATGCTTGTCCGTTGATGGTCTACGCAGCAGCAAAACCAACGCTCACACTAAACACAATGGATAAGCAAGATTTAACTAAAAAATCCCCAACACAAGTCCACCAGCCAGCGCAGCACCTAATTCCTGTGCTGCCTGGGTATCTTCGGTGGTCGGCACGCCACGCACGATAAGGGGCTCGGCCACGGCTTTGAGTGGGTAACCCTGTGCAATGCGCGCAACGGCGGTTGCTGCACCCACGCCATCGTTACCTGCCCCGACAATCAAGGCATAGGGCAGACCTTCGACTTTACCCTGGGCTGGGTAGAAGGTACGGTCGAAAAAGTCCTTCAGTGCGCCAGCCATGTAGCCAAATTTTTCGGGAGTGACAAACAAGACGGCATGGGCAGCCAACAAGTCTTCAATGTCGGCATTGAGCGCGCGCAGCAATTTCACTTCAATGGCTTCAACCTCCGCGCCAGCCAATGCGGCACAAGCCAAAGCATGGACTGGCCCAGCCTCGGTTTGGCCCGCATGCAGAATCAGTAATCGTTTCATATCCACCCCCGCTACAATCCCTGCATTGCCCTTATTTGTATGCTCCCATGTTCTACTCAGTAGCCCAACTTCGCCAGATTGAACACGCTGCGCAAGCGCAGGGCCTGCCATTAATGCAACGGGCTGGCTTGGCGGCAGCTGATTTCATCCGCCAACGCTTTGGTCAACAAGCACATGTGCTGATATTAGCCGGGCCAGGGAATAACGGGGGTGATGCATTGGTGGCAGCGCGCTTGCTACGTGAGCTGGGCTACCCCGTCACCGTTGTATTGCCCAGCGGGCCAAGCAAGCTACCTATCGATGCTACTTTAGCCTACCGTGACTGGCGCACCAGTGGCGGCGTAGAAGTCCATCATCTGCCAGCCAGCCCCTACCATGTGGTGATAGATGGCCTTTTCGGTATCGGCTTGAATCGGCGACTCGACTCTGAGTGGGAAACACTCATCAACAGTGTGAATGGGCTTGGCTTGCCTGTGCTGGCGCTTGATGTCCCCAGCGGCATTTTGGCTGATAGTGGTGCGCTGCCCAGCGTCGCGATCTATGCCCGTTGGACGCTAAGCTTCATTGCCACGGCGCGTGGTCTCCTCACCGGAGCAGCCTGTAACCACGTAGGCGAACGACAGTTGGCGACGCTGGGACTATCACCAGATCAGCTCCCCAACGGCGAATTACAGGCGAGCCAGGAGATTGCCCAGTCGGTATCGCTTAAACGGGAATCCGACAGCCACAAAGGCAGCTTTGGCAGCGTCCTGATCCTAGGTGGGGCGGCCGGTATGGCGGGTGCCAGCATGCTGGCAGGCCGCGCGGCCTTACATGCGGGCTGTGGCAAGGTGTTTGTCGGCCAGCTGGACCCACATGGCCCCAGTATCGATCTCCTTCGCCCAGAACTGATGTTTCGCCAGCTTACAGTTATAAAAACCGTTTCCCAGCTAAGTGAATCTGCTGACGTGATCGTGCTTGGCCCCGGACTAGGTCAAAGCGATATGGCAAAGAACGTAGTGACCCAGGCGTTGCAAGCGCCCAAACCCCTGCTGATAGATGCGGATGCGCTGAACCTTATCGCCGCCGATACCGACCTGGCGGAACAAGTACGGGCACGCAAGTCTCCAACCGTGCTTACCCCCCACCCCAGTGAAGCAGCCCGGCTGCTGGCTTGCAGTACTGCCACCATCCAAGCACAACGCTTCGATGCCGCCCAGACACTGGCCACGCGATTTCACGCTACGGTAGTGCTCAAGGGCGCCGGCAGCCTCGTCGCAGACGAGACACAAATCGCCGTCAATACCGGTGGCAGCGCCGCCATGGCCAATGTCGGCCAAGGCGATGTGCTAAGCGGGCTTATCGGCGCGCTTTTGGCACAAGGCTTGAATGCATGGCAAGCCGCGAATTTGGGGGTATGGGCGCATGGCAAGGCGAGCGACCAATTGGTAGCGCGTACAGGTGGTTTGGTCACCCTTGCAGACGAGGTGGCGAGCGAAGTTGGACGTGTGTTAAGCACGCACCAGCACCTTTGATTTAGCTTGTGCCCCCATAGCCACCCACCCCTTTGGCAAGCTAGACTGCCTGCCTGCATTGAAGTGTAAGGACACTCCCACCATGACCACCCGCGTTTTGACCGGCGTTACCACGACCGGCACGCCCCACCTTGGCAATTACGTAGGGGCTATCCGCCCAGCTATCGCCGCCAGTTATCAAGACGGAACCGAAGGTTTCTTCTTCCTGGCTGATTTCCATGCGCTGGTTAAGTGCGATGACCCCGCACGCGTTGCGCGTTCCCGTTTGGAAATGGCGGCCATCTGGTTGGCGGCTGGTCTCGATCCGGAACGGGTTACCATCTATCGCCAAAGCGACATCCCTGAGATTACAGAACTGAACTGGTTGTTGACCTGTGTTACCGCCAAGGGCCTGATGAACCGGGCCCATGCCTACAAAGCCTCTACAGATATCAACGAAGCGGCGGGCGAAGAAACCGACCATGGCATCACCATGGGCCTGTTTTGCTATCCAGTACTGATGACGGCCGACATCTTGATGTTCAATGCACACCAGGTGCCGGTGGGCCGTGATCAGGCTCAGCACCTGGAAATGGCGCGTGACATCGCCCAACGCTTCAATTATCTGTTTGGTCAGGGCAAAGAACTGTTTGTGCTGCCAGAAGCCAAGATCAGCGACGAGATCGCGCTTTTGCCGGGTCTTGATGGCCGCAAGATGAGCAAAAGCTACGACAACACGATCCCCTTGTTCCAAGGTGGCGCCAAAGGCTTGCAGGAAGCCATTGCCAAAATCGTTACCGATTCCCGTATGCCGGGCGAAGCAAAAGACCCCGACAGCAACTCTCTCATCACCTTGTATGCCGCCTTCGCCAACGCCGAGGAAACCGCCGCATTCAGGGCTGAATTGGTGGCAGGCCTTGGCTGGGGTGTGGCAAAGCGGCGTCTTTTCGAGCGGATCGAACAAGAGATCGGGCCAATGCGTGAACGCTATGAAGCGCTAATCGCCAACCCCGAGAAGATTGAAGCCACATTGCAAAAAGGCGCAGCCAAAGCGCGTGCGATTGCCGCGCCCTTTCTCGCCACCCTGCGTCAAGCGGTGGGCCTGGGCAGCTTTACCGCTGTACCCATTAGCAGCAACACAGTCGAAATTGCCAAGTCAACGTTACCGATATTTAAGCAATACCGCGAAGCCGATGGCCAATTCTATTTCAAGCTGAATGCAGCCGATGGCCGACTATTGCTGCAAAGCCAAGGTTTTGAGCACGGCAAGGATGCGGGCCAATGGGTAAGCCGGCTCAAGCAGGACGGCGGGGCACTGGTTGATGCGCCGATCCAATTGGCTGATGGCATCAGCCGCGAGGAAGTTATCGCAGCCTTAGCGCTATTTCAGACTGCCGAATAAATACATCAGTCCGCTCGATTGCGCGCCGCCTATCTAATCAGCCGCGCGATCATTCTGGCACGCAATCGTTTGCCTCTCTCATACAATCTGATTCGATTAGGAAAAAACACCGTGTTTAGCTGTATATCTATAGTAGAGCTATCCAACGTAGATCAGACATCACACGGCGCGGTCCACACGCCGCACGCCGCACGCCGCACGCAGGGTCAAAATGTTTAAAATTTTCTATTCCCACCTTCGACGCCAAGCCCTGCTGGTGCTCTGCCTGCTGATTGCATCGCCAGCGTCATTGGCAGGCAGTCTCGGTGTGATCGGTATTGAGGCCAGCTCCCTGGCCAACCCCTTCTTCCAAGCCCTGGTTCGCGGCATAGTGCACTATGCCCGCGTCGTCGACCCCGCTGTCGAAGTCGTTACTCTGCAAAACGAATACGATTCTCAACGCAACCAATCCAACCTTGATCAGTTACTGACACGCAAGGTTCGCGTGCTCTTCTTGAATGCTGCCAGCACCACCGATATCGGCCCTATGATTGCCCAGGCACGCATGGCCGGCATCATCGTGATTGCAGTCGATGTCGCCGCAGAAGGCGCACATGCCACGGTGATGACCGACAACCTGCTAGCAGGTCAGATTGCTTGTGACTACTTGGCGCGCAGCATGCAAGGCCGGGGGAAAGTCGCCATTCAAACCGGCCCGGATGTTTCTTCTGTCCGAGAACGCGTCAGCGGCTGCAAACAAGCGTGGCTTCGCTACCCAGACATACAACTGGTGCCCGGCGACTACAACGGTAAAGGCTCGCCCGCGGGGGGACGTAGTGCGATGGCCCAAATCCTGAAGGCCGACCCAGCCGTTAAAGGCGTATTCACCATCAATGATCGCCAAGCAGTTGGGTCGGACAAAGCCTTAAGCGATGCCGGACGCAAAGACGTATTTTTGATCAGCGTGGATGGCTCGCCAGAAATTGCCGACTTGATGCGTCGTAAACCCAAGGTATTAGGCTCTTCGAAACAAGACCCCTATGCCATGGCGCAAAAAGCAGTAGAGTTGGCGGTGACATTTCTTGCTGGCAAAACTGTGCCGCAAACAACCATCCACCTCAAACCAACGCTGCTTACCCAAGACAACCTGGACGACTATCAAGGCTGGGAAATCGAACCGCCTAAGTGAAGCTAGTCGCTATAAACGAAAAACAGGTTCCAAGTCCCGGAATCTGTTTAAAGTCTTTTGAGCACGCTTTATACAGACTCTAAGAGCCTGTCTAAAGTCTCGCGAGCTAATGCAAGATAAGGCGAAAACAGCTGAGGAAGCGGAGTTTACACAGGGTAAATGAGCATTTCGAGGACGTTTTCAACGCCAGATTGCCGACGCGCAGCAGACTTTAGACAAGTTCTAAGGCCCACAACCACCAAAACGTGGCACCGTCACCATACCGCGAAGGTAAGCGGGTTTGACCAGCATTTCCCGCAAGCAATAGGTGCCCTTGTTGGTTCGAATCTTGGTCACTCTGTCCGACCCTTCTTGCGATTCTGTTTTCTCCAAGATAACCAACTCGGCCAATTCATTTTCAAAGCTACGCGCCAAGGCTGTTTGAAGGGAGGGCGATAGCTTGAACAAATTCCGATGCTGAGTAGGCACAGCCAGCAAATCGCGTTGCCCCCCTTGTTCAGCTCTTACCGTTTGGTCTGCCGCTTTCACACCTGCCAAAGCACGTTCAGTCAGGCTCAGTAACGGTGCTGAAGGCGCTTCATTAACCACTTTTTCGGAAGGCAGATCATCCGATGGCTGAGATGGTTTAGCTTGCAAAACGACTTGAGGCTCAGTTCTACGATGGACTTGGGATGGCTTAATCGCTTTGGGCGCTATCGGTTTCTCCGGCCGCGGTGGGTCAATATAGATCGGTTGCGCTGGCTGGTCTACAGCAGGTAATGACCTTAGCGCTACCTCCAGGCTAACTGACTTCTGACGCACGCCCATACG
Source organism: Chitinimonas sp. BJB300 (assembly GCF_002735695.1). Classification (GTDB taxonomy): domain Bacteria; phylum Pseudomonadota; class Gammaproteobacteria; order Burkholderiales; family Chitinimonadaceae; genus Chitinimonas. Next base: position 19,027 of record NZ_PDZH01000002.1, on the reverse strand, counting down.
TTGTGTGGGCCACAGCCAAAACAGCAGCCCATGCAGCAATAGCGATAACACACAGCCCAGCAATACCCCCTGACTTCGCTCATTCACACCAACATTCCTCCATAACATGGGCCATAGACAGGGTTCGCCGGCCGCCGTTCCATGCCAGTGCTATCATCGTTGGCCTGCCTTTCAGGATTCAGCCGCATGTTCAATACCACAGACCCGAGCCGCAGCCCCAATTACCACGAACTGGACAGACAATTGGCCAGCCTGTTCGAAGGCGAGCGCAACTTTATCGCCAATGCGGCACAATTTTCTGCCTTTATTTATCAAACATTAGCGGCCCTGAACTGGGCAGGTTTTTACTTGGTGCGTAATGAAGAACTCATACTCGGCCCCTTCCAAGGCAAGGTTGCCTGCGTACGGATTCCATTTGGGCGCGGTGTTTGCGGTACGGTTGCCGCCATGCAAAAAACCCTAAGGGTGGACGATGTCCACCTCTTCCCTGGTCATATTGCTTGTGATTCAGCGTCCAATTCGGAAATCGTTCTACCCATCATTGCGGCAGGAAAACTGATTGGGGTATTTGATATCGACAGCCCGGAAACACACCGGTTTAGCGATGCAGATGAAGCAGGGTTGCAAATGCTGATAGCCCGCTTCGTTAAAGCGACAGATTTCTAAGAGCCTGTCTAAAGTCTGCTGTGCGTCGGCAATATGGCGTTGAAAACACCCTCGGAATGCTCATTTACCACTTGTAAACTCCGCTTCCTCAGCTGTTTTCGCCTTATCTTGCCCTAGCTCGCGAGACATTAGACAGGTTCTAAGTACCTGTTCAAAGTCTCGCAGGCTTGAGCAGGACAACAGAGGGAGCGGCGTTTACGCGTGGTCATCAAGCATTCCGAGGAGGCTAGCAACGCCGCATCACCGAAACAAAACCGGTATTGAACAGGGTCTAGTGCAGTAATTGAAACAACTCACACCAAATAAATAACCCCCGCAAAAACGGGGGTTATTTATTTGCTTCAACGCATGTGCGGTATCTGTAACTTGTAACCCGCCCTTAACATTCCACGGGCTGCCGGGCGATTCCATTTCCTCAGCTCGCCCACGCTTACATCATGCTTGCGTGCTATCTCGTCCAAGGTATCGCCGTTACGTACGATATACAGACGGGTCTTGGCATGCTTTACCCCTTCTTTTTCGGCAGTTTTGCTGTTACTTGGCAAAGACGCAGTCATCGCACCCGCACTTACTTTAAGGTTATTGCCGATCGATACACCGTTTGAACTTAAACCATTCAGCACTTTCAATTCAGCTACCGGCATGCCGTAATGCTTGGCGATACTGAACAACGTCTCGCCCTTGCCAACCTTATGCTGAATGAGCGTTGTCTTCGGTTTGCTGGGGGCTATCTCGTTGCTATCGCCAACGGTTGCAACGGCGCTTGAAATAATGGAAGCCAAGTTCTGCCGGTCGCTTATGTTCATATCCGCACGAATCGGCACCAGAATGGTTTGACCGTTTGCTGCTCGGATATTACCTAGCTTGTTCACATCCTTCAGCTCAGCCATCTGGATATTGAACCTACTGGCAATGGCCTCAAGCGACTCCCCACGCTTCGTTACATAGGGCTGCCACGACAAGAGCGGCGCATCATAGCTCTTGAGATTCTGCTCAAATTTTTCAACGTTATCGATCGGCAGCAGTAACTTACGGTCTTCCTTATGCGCAAACACCGGACGGATAAGGCCGGGGTTCAGCATCAACAATTCTTCCATGGTTGTACCGGCAAGCTTGGCAACTACCTGCAAATCCATGTGCCGACCAGTGGCGACGGGTTGGAAATAAGGTTTGTCCGGTACAGAAGGAAGGGTCAATCCATAAGCAGCAGGGTTGGCAATGATATTGCGCACAGCAATCAGCTTGGGAACGTAGTTCTCCGTCTCGCGCGGCTTTCTGATGCTCTCGAAATCGTCATCCAAACCCTTGGCGCGGGTCTTCGCCAAAGCCCGGCCTACCCCGCCTTCACCCCAGTTGTAAGCAGCCAAGGCAAGTTGCCAATCACCAAACTGGTTATATAGGTCTTGCAAATAGTCGAGCGCAGCATAGGTTGCCGCCATGACATCCTGGCGACCGTCATACCACCAGGTACGCTCCAAACCATAACGCTGACCCGTCGCAGGAATGAACTGCCAAAGGCCCGAAGCCATGGCGTGCGACTGAGCTTTAGGAACAAAGGCGCTTTCTACGATGGGTAACAACGCCAATTCAGTGGGCATGCCACGGCGTTCAACTTCACCCACGATGAAATAAAGATAACGCCGGCTGCGCTCCACTACTCGCCGCATGTACTCGGGGTTCTTGGCGTAGAACTGTTCCTGGGCACGCACTTGGGCATTGTCCAGGTTTTCCATCTTGAATCCATGCCGTACCCGGGCCCATAAATCGGCTTGTTCGGTAGGCGTCAACGAAAGAATAGGTTGTGCGACATCAACGGGGGCCTGCATTGGCAAACCAGTATCATTGGTGGGCACACCAGCGTCATCAGCCATCGCCGGCGGCACAAACAGCGACGCAGCGAAAGCAAATAGGGAAAGTAAATGGAAAGGAATAATGTGCATGTACCGAAAAGCAAAAAAGCATGTCTTGGCAGGCGTAACTCTGGACATGCTGACGTCAAAAACTGGCCGGATAGTAACGGCGACCACCGAGAGCGTCAACCAAAAACTTCCTTAATAATCAATATTAAGGCTACGATTTCCGATCAACACAAGCCCGTTTTTCAGGCTTAAAAAACATCTTTCCAACGACGTAGCGCTGCAAAAACTTCCACCGGGCTACTATTCATTGCGCCTTGCTGAGCAGCAACCGTTATCAATTCTGGCGACGACCATCGCAGAAAGGGATTCGTCGCTTTTTCCCACCCTATGCTGCTCGGCAAAGTAGGCTCGCCACCCGCTCGTCGGGCCGCATCCTGCCCCACCCGCTGCTGCAAGACCGCATTGCCAGGCTCCGCCGCCAAGGCAAAACGCTGGTTGGCGAGGGTATATTCATGCGTACAGCAAACCAAGGTTTCATCGGGCAAGGCGGCCAAGCGCGCCAGCGAAGCCTGCATCTGTAGCGCGGAGCCTTCAAACAGCCGCCCGCAACCACAGGCAAATAAAGTATCGCCGCAAAACAGTACACCTTCACCATAGTAAGCCAAGTGGTCTTGTGTATGCCCTGGTACCGACATCACGACGAATTGCACATCAAGCTCCGGCACCTTTAACTGCGCACCATCGTCTACGACATGGTCTATACCGGCAATGCCAGCGGGCCCGAATACTGGACAGCGATAAGCGGCAATCAGTTCCGCAAGACCCGCTATATGATCAGCATGGTGATGAGTAATTAAGATGGACGCCAAGTCCAGGCCCAACTCGCTGAGCTTGGCGCGAACTGGGCCAGCGTCACCCGGATCAACCACCAATGCACGGCCGGCTTGATGCGCCAGCCAGACATAGTTGTCCTTCAGAATAGGAACTGGCAGGATGTTCAACATGAACCTCTCCAATCATCCAGGTACTTGCGCCAGCGAAGCCTTCGCAGCTTGGCTGGCTAGTCCACTTGGGCAGTATGTCGCTATGCATGAGCAGGCGTTTTTTGATAACGCCGTAGCCGATGTGTTTGGTTATTACGCAGTGCAGCTGGAACTACCTGGGCTGGATTTGCTGCGTAGCAACCGCATGCCCACCCGCATCATTGCCGGTACGGCAAGAGGCTGCAAACTGGCCAGCGACCCTACCCAGCTTCCTTTTCCGGCAGCCAGCATCGATTTACTGATTTTACCGCATACCTTGGACTTCCATCCTGATCCCCATTCGGTATTGCGCGAAGCAGAACGCGTATTGGTACCGGAGGGCCGACTGATACTGAGTGGTTTCAACCCCTGGAGCCTGTGGGGAGCAACCCGCCTGACCAAGCGGCGTCAAGGTATGCCTTGGCAGGGTCAGTTCATCAGCTTGCCACGGCTGAAGGATTGGCTGGCGTTACTGTGCCTTGAACCGGCCGTCAGTAAAACCTGTTGTCACTCTCCACCTATTCTGCGTGACAACTGGCGCGAAAGTTTTCACTTCATGGAACATGCAGGCGAACGTTGGTGGCCAATCAACGGCGGCGTTTATTGCCTTGAAAGTGTCAAACGTGTGCGAGGCATGCGCTTGATTACCCCAGCCTGGAAGAAAGCGAAGCCGGTTGGCCGGGCGGTCGCCGTCGGTGCAGCAGACAGACGCCAACCCAAGCTGGTGAACCAACGTAAGCAGCATTGATTGGCTTGAGACAGCTATTGCCAACACCGCTTACAGCTTGTCATACAACACCTTTCAGTCGCCGTTGCATACCCGGCATACCGGTGCAGCGCAACCCGAATAGCGCTATTCGCACTGCAACTAGCTGAATCAACAGCTTTACTTGCCTTCAACGTCCATAAATAGTTGCTTTTAAGGCCATAATGCCAGCGTGGCGCAGCGACTTTGGCATCGCTACAATGCTGCGGACTCTGGCGACTTCCCGCCGCTGGAGCAAGATACCAATATGGGAGGTGACGATGTTTAACAAGCCAACATGGCTCGCATTGGGGCTGGTTATTAGCCTGCCATTAGCCGTGCAAGCAGCGGGCGACCCGCAAACCGGGGCAAAGAAGAATTCGATGTGCATTGGCTGTCATGGCATCGACGGCTACAAAACAGCATTCCCCAGCGTTTACCACGTACCCAAAATCGGCGGCCAGCATGCCGAGTACATCGTTGCGGCTTTGACTGCGTATAAGACCGGCGCACGTAAGCACCCGACAATGACCGCTATCGCCGCACAGCTATCTGAACAAGATATTGCCGATCTGGCCGCTTACTACACTGGCAAACGCTAAGAGGTTTACGATGAATGCCCGATGCCTTTCCCTGCTCGTCATTGCCGGCACGACATTGGCAACACAGGCTGCTGACTTGAACGCCGGCAAAGCCAAATCCGAACAAGTATGTGCCAGCTGCCACAATGTGGATGGCAACAGCACCAATCCACAATATCCTGTACTGGCTGGCCAGCATGGTGACTATATAGCGCGTGCACTGCACGACTATCAGACGGGTGTCCGCACCAACGCCATCATGGCGGGGATGGCCAAGCCATTGACCAAAGACGATATCGCCAACCTCGCCGATTGGTTCGCCTCGCAGCAAAGCGGTTTGAACATGAAACGCTAGGCACCTATGGTTGTGATGTATGCCACTACGCCCGGCTTGCCGGGCGTAGTGCTTTCTTTTTTAACTTAACGCCAACGTCTGTAATGAACAGCATCATTCCTCTTCCTTACCTCACTGATGGTAGTTTGATCATCCGGCTGGCAACGTCCGATGACATTCCTGCCATCCTGGCGTTCTTCACCGCCAACCGCGAAGCGCTAGGGCCGGTCGAGCCACGCAGGCCGGATAATTTCTACACCGTCTCCTTTTGGGAGATGCGCATCGCCTTGAACCTGAGCCATTACGAACAAGCGCGCAATGCCTGTCTGTTCGTATTCGAGCCCAACGATCAAACTGTCATCGGTGACATCAACTTCACCAATATCAGCGGCTATCCGCACCATGGCTGCACACTGGGCTACGCATTGGCGCAGACGCAATGGGGGCACGGGCGTATGCAACGTGCGCTGCAATTGGCCATTCCGTGGATATTCGCTACCTTCAACCTGCACAGAGTGGCTGCTAACCACTTGCCAGACAACGAGCGAAGTGCACGTCTACTTCAAAAGATGGGGTTCCAACGAGAGGGCATGGCACGCGACTATCTGTTGATTGATGGCTTTTGGCGCGACCATATATTGACAGCCCTGACACACAGCGACTGGCAAGCCCGTGACCACACCGCCCCACTGGTGCATAAGCAGCGCGGAAAGCATTAGCGACTACACCAGGGCACACACGCCCAGTGTGCAGCACCTACTTGTGTGCTGCACGGTATAACGCCAAATAAGCTTGTGCCGGCGCAGCCCAATCGAATTGACGGCCCATGGCATGGCGGCGCACCTCGCGCCATATTGGGGGCTTGGCATAGAGCACAAAGGCGCGTTGCACGGCAGCATCGAAATCGGGCTGCTCAAAACGCTCGAAGACAAATCCGCATGCGGTCCCATCCGCCAAGTTTTCCAAGCTGCAATCGACCACCGTATCGGCCAGCCCGCCTGTGCGCCGCGCCAAGGGTAGTGCGCCATAACGCATGCCATACATCTGCGTCAGACCACAGGGCTCAAAACGCGATGGCACCATGATCACATCAGCACCTGCGAAGATGCGATGCGAAAGCGGCTCTTCAAAACCAAGCCGTACCACCACGCTGCCGGGATGATCTTGTTCCATTTGCTTGAAACCTGCCTCCAATGCCGGTTCACCACTACCCAGCACAACCAGTTGCCCACCTTGGGCCAATAGCTTCTGCATTCCTGCCAAGACCAGATTCAGCCCCTTCTGCTCGGTCAACCGGCTTACCACCCCAAACAACAATGCATTGGGCGCACAAGCCAAGCCCAGCTCCTTTTGCAGACACGCCTTGCAGCGCGCCTTACCTACCGTCTTTTCCACATCGAAATGCCCTGGCAAGGCCGGGTCTGCAGCGGGATTCCAACTCGCGGCATCTACACCGTTGAGAATTCCCGTCAGGTGGGCCACCCGGTAGCGCAACAACCCATCCAGCCCGCAGCCATGCTCAGCCGATTGAATCTCACGCGCGTAGGTGGGGCTGACCGTAGCGATACGATCGCTGAATTGCAGGCCGGATTTGATAAAGGCAAGTTGGCCATGAAACTCCAGACCGTCGTACTGAAAGAAATTTCCGGGCAAACTCAGTTCGCCAAATACATCGCCGGGAAACAAGCCCTGATACGCGAGGTTATGCACGGTAAACACACTGGCAGCCAGCTTGCTACCCCGCAACAACGCAGCATGTTTCAAATAGGCGGCGGCAAGGCCGGCATGCCAGTCGTGCGCATGCAGTACATCGGGCCGCCAACCACCCAACTGGCCCGCCGCCAATTGAACAGCCACCCAGCCCAACAGCGCAAAGCGGCGATAGTTGTCTGGATAGGGTCGTTGATCACCATCAGCATAAGGATTACCAGGACGGTCGAACAAACTGGGCGCATCGATCACATACACCGGCGTGCCATCAGGCAACTTTCCCTGCCACAGCACACATTCCGACGCGACAAAATGCGGCGGCACCACCGCCACACGCTTTGCATCGAGCAAGCCTGCACGGATGGCAGGAAAGCCCGGGAGCAATATCCTGGCATCCATCCCCTGCACTCGCTGGGCAGTAGGCAATGCGCCAATGACATCGGCGAGCCCGCCCGTTTTCAACCAGGGAAAACATTCCGCCGCCACGTGAAGAATTTTCAAAGCCACAACCTAAATAGAAATAAATTCATTCCGGTTTTTGTACCTCACCCCGCTAACAGCAGGTAGTACAAGCCCAGGCGTGGGAGATTGAGGTACAACGGGCGCTCAGGAACCATCAGATTTTCATCCCCAGCAACATCTCACGTGTCACCAACAGCACACCGCCTTCGCTGCGATAGAAATGTTTGGTGTCATTATCGGCATCCTCGCCAATCACCATCCCCGCAGGAATCTTACAACCGCGGTCCACCACCACCTTACGCAACCGGGCTCCCTGGCCCACATCCACATCCGGCAGCAGCACAGCTTGGTCGATTAAACAGTGCGGGTGCACCCGTACCTTATTGAAAAGCACCGAGTTGGTGACCTGTGCCACCGAGACAATACAGCCACCTGAAATGATGGCGTTGTGCACCCGGTGTTCACCTCCCGCATCCTGCACAAATTTGGCGGGGGGCAGCTGTTCCTGGTAGGTCCAGATAGGCCAGCTTCGATCGTATAAATCCAACTCCGGCGTAATCGACGCCAAATCCAGATTCGCAGCCCAATAAGCATCCACCGTACCGACATCACGCCAGTAAGGGGGTGCATGCGGATAACTCGATACGCAGGAAAGGCCAAACGGATGCGCCAAAGCCCGACCAGCCTTCACGGCGGCTGGAATCAGGTTCTTGCCGAAATCATGTTCGCTACCGGCATCGTCAATATCTTCCTCCAGCAGCCGGTACAGATAGTCCGCATCGAAGATATAGATACCCATGCTGGCCAATGCCCGCCCAGGCTTATCGGGCATGGGCGGCGGGTCGGCAGGCTTCTCGACAAAGTCGATGATCTTGCGCATCTCATCCACCGCCATCACGCCGAAAGCGCTAGCCTCTTGCAGGGGCACTTCAATACACGCCACGGTGACGCCACTCTTGATGCCGAGCTTGTCCAGGCTCTGGACATGGTCAAGCAGCATGCGGGCGTAATCCATCTTGTAGATATGGTCGCCAGCGAGGATCACCACATATTCAGGTCGATAGCTTCGGACAATATCCAGGTTCTGGTAGACCGCGTCGGCAGTGCCACGGTACCAACTACCATCGTCCACACGTTGTTGGGCGGGTAGAAGATCGATGAACTCCCCCATCTCGGAACGGAACATCGCCCAACCGCGCTGGAGGTGACGCAACAACGAGTGCGACTTATATTGTGTGACCACGCCGATCCGGCGAATGCCCGAATTCAGGCAATTGGACAAGGCAAAGTCGATGATGCGGAACTTCCCGCCGAAGTGGACAGCCGGCTTGGCGCGCTTGTCGGTAAGCTGCTTGAGCCTTGTTCCGCGACCACCAGCCAGCACCAGGGCAATACTACGCCGGGGCAACTGGCGAGCAATAATCAGGTCGTCCATCCCACCCTCCCGTTCTGTTCTGGCGAACCAAACAGCAACGCCAGTCACACCCAGGTTCTACAGCGTTCCGTTTTACGCGGCTTGGACTGTATCCACTTCAGGTGCAACTCCCATCACGGGCAACCGGAATGGGCGCTATTCACGTCACGACATCGGCCACAGTACGTCCTGTGTTGGCGTAGATACCTGCCAGTTCCTCGGCGGCGGCAATCACAGCCTTGAGTGCAGACTGGGTTTCCTGCGCCTGCTCACTCACCTCCGCCGTGTAATGCTCCAGGTAAACTCGCAGCGTGGCGCCCTCCGTCCCGGTACCAGACAATCGGAAGACCACGCGTGAGCCGCCTGCAAATTCAATCCGAATCCCCTGTTGCTGCGAAAGCGAGCCGTCTACAGAATCGGTATAGGCAAAATCATCGGCCAGCGTCACACATAAACCAGCCACCAGGGTGTTAACCAAGCCTGGTAGCTTGCTGCGCAGGGTAGCCAATACCACATCGCCCGCCGCAACGCTCAACCCCTCATAGTCGTGACGTGAATAAAAGTGCCGCCCAAATTGCGCCCAGTGCGCTTGCACTATCTGCGCCACCGACTGTTTACGCACCGCTACCAGATTGAGCCACGCCAGCGCCGCCCAGATGCCATCTTTTTCCCGCACATGGTCAGCGCCGGTACCGTAACTTTCCTCACCACACAATTGAATGCGGCCGGCATCAAGCAGATTGCCGAAGAATTTCCACCCAGTCGGCGTCTCATAGCAGTCGATACCCAGTGCTTTAGCCACGCTATCCACCGCACGTGATGTAGGCATTGACCGGGCCACGCCGGTGAGCCGGCCCTTGAACTGCGGAATAAGCGCCGCATTGGCGGCCAATACCGCCAAGCTGTCTGATGGGGTCAAAACAAAATCACGGCCAAGAATCATATTGCGGTCAGCATCGCCATCGAAGGCTGCGCCAAAGTCAGGTGCGCCTCTACCTTGCATGGTGTCAACCAAGTCGGCGCAATACACCGGGTTAGGGTCGGGATGGCCACCGGCAAAATCTGGCTGGGGTGCGGCATTACGCACGCTGTTCATCGGTGCACCCAGCATGTCTTCAAAAAGACGGATCGCATACGGGCCACCCACCGCATGAAGCGCATCAAGGCGTAGCGTATGGCCAGCCGCAATCCAGGCCCGGATAGCATCAAAATCCAATAGCTGCTGCATCAGCACGGCATAGTCCGCCACGGGGTCTACCACGCTCACGCGCATACCTGCGAATTCAACCTCCCCCACCACCGCGAGGTCGATATCGGGTGCATTGCTCAGATGGTATTCATGCACCTGCAACGTAGCGGCGTAGATTGCATCGGTCAGTTTTTCCGGCGCAGGGCCGCCATTGCCGGCATTGAACTTGATGCCAAAGTCACCCTGCGGCCCACCTGGGTTATGCGAAGCCGAAAGAATGATGCCGCCCACCGCCTGATGAAGCCGGATCAGATGCGACGCCGCAGGCGTGGACAACAGCCCATGCTGCCCCACCAGCAACCGCGCCACACCGTTAGCCGCTGCCATCTTCAGGATGGTTTGCAACGCGATCTCATTGAGATACCGGCCATCGCCGCCCAATATCAATGTCCCACCCTTGAGTTCAGGCACCGCCAGGAAAATGGCTTGGACGAAATTTTCCAGAAAATGCGGTTGTTGGAAGACCGCGACCTTTTTACGTAAGCCAGAGGTACCAGGTTTTTGGCCTTGAATAGGCTGCGTGGCATGTATTGTATGAGGCATTATTTTTTCATGTGGATGGAATTATCTTTTTAATACCCAGTCTGTGCTCTAAACACATCAACATAATCAACCGACTGCTTGCCAATTTATATAAAAGGCAGGCAGCCGTTAAATCTTCAATACTGCCCCAACATTATGGCAACAAGGCACTTTAATGCCAAGCATCAGGAAAGATAGCACTGAAATAAATTGTACAAAAGTCAATACCGGGCAAACTATCTTCAATAAAGAAATCAGGAAAATCACATCGCACGGATTAATATACTTTGCTTCAATACTTCTGCTATCAAAAACTTAGATTTACCCCCATTCCATTATCATACCTGAAAATACGTCCACATCCCGCCACGAAACGCAATGAGAAAATATCGCGACAACCTCCACTTCACCTTTAACCAAGCATGCCTAAACAACCGCCACATCACTCATTCTCAACCGCTTTTTTACATCAAAACCAAGCAAATCTTACTAGAGCAATATCAGCCCTATGCCGCATGCACACAGCATCTGGAGTCAATGCTCCCTCCTGCAATCTGGGTAATTCCCAACATTGCATGGCAATGACATTGTGATAGGATTTTATGAAATTTCTATCAGCAAATCATGCTTGGTGGTGAACAGATCAGATGTTTGCCGCCCATAGCTAATGAATTCAACACATACGGCATCGCTTGAGCGATGCCGTAATTAATTATTGGAATGTTAAATCATGAAAAAATGGTGGCATATAAGCCTAACCGCGGTATGTATGTTTGCACAAGCGGAGGTAGGCGTAACAGATAGTGAAATTACTATTGGCCAATCTGCGGCATTAACTGGTGCCGCCGCCGAATTGGGTAAAGGTGTCTCTCGCGGCGCAAATGCCTATTTCGACCAAATCAACAAGCGAGGTGGTATACATGGCCGTAAAATTCGCCTGGTAACATTGGACGATGGCTATGAACCCGAACGTGCTGCGTTAAATACCAAGAAATTATTGGAAACCGAAGACGCATTTGCCTTGTTCGGCTATGTAGGCACCCCTACTTCGAATGCCTCGTTGTCCCAAATCAAACAATCCGGCGTGCCATTTATTGCGCCTTATACGGGTGCCAATAGCCTACGTGCGCCATTTATCCGCAATGTATTCAATATCCGCGCGAGCTATGGCGATGAAGCAATGGAAATCGCCGAGTTCATGTCCAAGATGGGCATGAGCACAGTCAATATCCTGTATCAAGACGATGCCTATGGTTCTGCTGGCTTGGCAGCTATGCAGGAAGCCGCAGCCAAGTACAAGCTGACCATCACGGCGACAGCAACGGTGAAGCGCAATAGCGTGGACGTTTCACGTGCCGTCGAAGAGCTGGTCATTAGGAAACCAGCCAACGCGATATTCATCGTCTCGACCTACAAGAGCAGCGCCGCCTTTATTTCGGCAGCGCGGGGGCGTAATTCAGTCGGCCCCTTCTATAACGTCAGCTTTGTCGGTACAGAAGCGCTGGTCAACGAACTCAAGCAAGACGGCAATGGCGTCATCGTCACCCAAGTCGTGCCCTCACCCTACAGCGCCATCAAACCCGTTGCACAGGACTACCAGAAGACCATGAAGGCAGCCGGTATCAACACGGTGGACTACCCCAGTATGGAAGGCTATCTGGGTGCCCGGATACTGGTGGAAGGCATTAAGCGTGCAGGCCGCGATTTGAACCGTGAGAAGCTCATCACGGCGCTGGAAGGCCTGAACAACTATGATATGGGGGGATTCCGCGTCAATTTCTCCGGCACAAATCGTAGCGGATCGCAGTTCATCGACATGACCATACTTGATCGCACCGGCAAGATTCGCAGCTAAGACACCGTAGCACAGCGCGGCAGTTCACACGCTGATCGTGAGTCCGCACAACGCCGCCCCTGATACCCAGCCACCCAGCTGGGTGTTTTGCTTTTCGAAGCCTAGCGCCCCAACCAACGCCACAGCATCTCCCATTCCGAGTCACGTCCTGCGGCTATCTGAGCTGGCGTTGTATTGATCGTCACGTCGGGCAGCAACCCCGCTTCGGCTTCGGGTTTGGTAGAAAAATGCGCTACCAATGGGATATCGATTTCAATACCAGACCCCGGCAAGCGCAGATACATGAAAGCACCATCGTTGCTGCCGCGCAGATTGCCACCGGTAGGGCGGCCAAACAGCAGGCCGCGCCTAAGTTCGCGAACACGCTGTGCAAATTGGAAACTGGCTGCGCGATTGCTGCCATCCACCAGCAACACCACCCGGCCCCGGAAACCGGGCGCCAGCAAGGTAAGTGGATTGGTGGCAGTTTGGCCGTTGAATAACGCAAACAAGCCATCAGCATCCGCATCGGGCACCGTATTCCAGCGATAAAAGCTTGGGTCTGCCGTTTCCAGATGAGGCCGAAGGAGTGCCGGGACCTGTTGGTAGCGCACTTTGTCCAGCATAGGTTTAGGTAAGGGAGATTGGTCCATCAGATAGCCCAGCAAACTATCGCCCACGGCATCAGCCCCACCTTCATTTCCTCGCAGATCAATCACCAATTCGCTGACTTGCTTTTCTGCCAGCTTCTGGAAACTCTGCTGCAAGAAACCGCGCCAATCCCAATCCCCTACAGCCCAGCTTGGCATCTGCAACAAGGCAATCCTGGGATTCGGGAAGCGCAATTGCCAGCGCGCTAGGGGATTGTTGTCTGCCTGACGAATCGCAGTACGGTCGGCAAAGGCTTGTAACGGCAACTTGATTTGCTGAATACGACTGGCATTGGGCTTAAGTACGCTTAACTGCAGCTGCCTGCCTTCCAACGGGAAACGTAGCGGCCAATACACATCGAAGGCCTCCACCGGGCGCCGCCCCTGTACCTCCAGCCCACTAAAGCGCTGCGCTTCGTTATTACCATCGGCACTCACCAGGGGAAGTAGAGCCTGCAAGATTTGCTCGACCGGTACACCATCAAGACGGAGCACTTGGGTACCAATGGGTAATTCCGGGTTAAAGCTGCGCGTAATCACCATTCGTTCGTTCAACCAGCGGAAATAAAACGGCAAGCGGGGCGCTTCCAGTACCGCATGCCGTACATGGTCTGGCTGGTTATCGAAATCGGGCCCTGTATTGCTGCACTTCACCTGTGCCGTAAAGGCAGCAAAGGCGAGATAAGCCTGCGCCACACTTTGGCTGGTTCTGAAACGTGCCTGCAATTGCTGGAAATGCGCTTCGATTTGGCTTGGGCTGTTATAGCGATAAAGCCCAGGGTGTAAAGCCTGCAGGGTCTCACGTAGCAGCCGGCCATCAGCCTGTAGGGCAGCCGGGCTAAGCATGGGAGAAACATCGTCCGCCCATGCGTGTGTAAATAGGGCTAGAAACAAGGCCAAAGCGAGAAAAATACGTCTGCAGCGCGTACGCATCCCATCCTCCTCGTTTCTATAGTCTTAAAACCTGTTTACAATCTGTCGCGAGCAGTCGTCAGCGGGGTGAAGCGCAGCGCAGAAACCGGAATATACATAGGTACATGAGGCTTTCGAGCAGCACATGAGCCCTGATCACGGTTGCGCAGCAAGATCGTAAACAGGTTCTTACCCAGCTTTTGGTTCTATCGTGACCATGCCAACCTGGCAGTGGCAGGCGCTACCAAGTCACTCGGCCATCCGTGCTCAACACCAACAGCCAGATAGCATTGGCCACCACCTCTGCTTGGTTTTGGAACAATGCATCCCCCGCCTCGGGCTCGGCAGTATCCAACACCCGCACCCAACGACCTGGCCGCAATTGGAATACCGTTGAATGCGCCTCCGCATTAATCAGCAACAGGCAGCGTTGACGCTCACCTTCCGGGCTCAACTCCACCGATAGACTGAACGCGTTCAAACCATCCCATTCAGCCGGGGTCATCGCCACCCCAGCCGCATTACGCCACAACACATCAGCGCGCTCGTAACCACCATGGCCAGTGGCTGACAACCAGCGTGCGTGGCGCAAGGCTGGATAGCTACGCCGCAGTGACAATAACCGGGCCGTGAAATCCGCCATGCTCTGATCAGCATGTTCCCAGTCTAGCCAACTGATCGGCCCGTCCTGACAATAGGCGTTGTTATTGCCCTGCTGGGTATGGCCCAGCTCGTCACCGGCCAACAGCATGGGGGTACCCTGGCTGAAGACCAGCGTCGCCAGCATGGCGCGACGCAGTCGGGTACGGATGGCCTTGATTTCTACATCATCGGTTTCGCCTTCTACACCACAGTTCCAACTGTGATTGTGGCTATGGCCGTCGCGGTTATCTTCGCCATTGGCTTCGTTATGCTTATTGCTGTAGCTCACCACATCGCGCAGGTTGAAGCCATCGTGTGCTGTCAGAAAATTCACGCAGGCCCAGGGTAAGCGTCCACGCCGCTCAAAAAGGTCGCTACTGGCGGTAAGACGGCGGGCGAACTCACCGCGGCTCACGCCATGGTGCAGCCAAAAACTACGCACGCTATCCCGATAACGGTCGGTCCACTCCGCCCAACCGGGTGGGAAGCCACCAACGCGATAACCATCAGGGCCAAGGTCCCAGGGCTCGGCGATCAACTTGAGGCGACAAAGTACGGGGTCGGCCAGGATGGCGGCAAAGAAGGAAGACCAAGCCTCAAACCCGCCGAACATGCCGCGCGCCAGGATAGGCGCCAAATCAAAGCGGAAGCCATCGACATGGCAATCGACAGCCCAGAAACGTAATGTATCGAGCACCAGTTGCAGGCAACGTGGTTCGGCAACATTCAACGTATTGCCGCAACCGGTCCAGTTCTCGCAATGGCCATCGGGCCACAGGCGGTAATAGGTACGATTATCCAGGCCACGTAGATTAAAGCTTGGCCCCCCAACGCCCCCCTCCCCGGTATGGTTGAGCACCACATCCAGAATCACTTCCAACCCTGCCTCGTGCAGGTGTTTGACCATGGTTTTGAATTCCCCCAGTGCATCGTCGGCCGAGGCATATCGCCTTTCAACTGCCATAAAGCACAGGCTGTTGTAGCCCCAGTAGTTCACCATATCGCGCGTGAGCAAATGTCCCTCGTCAGCACACGCTGCCACCGGTAGCAACTCTACGGTCGTCACCCCCAGCCATTTCAGCCAGTCGATGCTTGCTGAGTGTGCCAAACCGGCATAAGTACCCCGCAACGCCGCCGGCACAGCAGGATTCAACTGGCTGAACCCTTTCACATGCAACTCATAAATTACAGTGTTGTTCCAAGAAACCGCAGGCGGGCGATCATCTCCCCAATCGAAATGATCATCAGACACAACGGCCTTTACGGCTTGAATCGTATTGTTGCGTGGGTCAAGTCGGCTAGGGTCGCCTGGAAGGTGATCACAATAATCAGCCGGATTGGTATAGCGACCATGAAGGCGGCGGGCGTAGGGGTCACACAGTAACTTACTGGAGTTGTAGCGCTGGCCATGCTCGGGAGCAAACCGGCCATAGGCACGATAGCCATAGATCAACCCCGGTTCGGCACCAGGCAGGTAACCATGCCAAACCCCGGCATGCCAACCTGGCAGTGGTAAGCGCGCTAACTCTCGCTTACCCGCTGCATCGAAAACACACAGCTCTACCAAGTCGGCATTTAATGCATAAACGGCAAAGTTGACGCCATAACCATCGAAATGGCTGCCAAGGCGGAAGGGATCACCAGCAACCAGCCCTAGGGCCTGCACCATCTCATGTCTCCCTTATAAAGAACTGTACTGCCAAGGGCGCCAATCGCAGCCGAACCGACTGACCACGGCTATGCGCTGATATCGGCTCGGCCCAGGCATCACCATTGCCAACATCGCTCCCGCCATAACATGCCGCATCCGTATTCAGCACCTCACGCCAGCGACCAGCATTTGGCACACCAACCCGGTAATCATCCCGCACCAAAGGCGTGAAGTTACACATCACCAGCACATGCCCCCCATATCCATCATGGCGGATAAAACTGAATACCGAGTTGTCAGCATCATCCCAACATACCCATTCAAAGCCAGCCGGATCGCAATCCAGCACATGCAATGCCGAGGTTTGCCGATAGAGCTGATTGAGGTCACGTACCAGTTTTTGTACCCCGGCATGGCGAGGGTCATCAAGCAGATGCCAATCCAACCCGTTATCGTGGTTCCATTCCGACTCCTGGGCAAACTCTCCACCCATGAACAATAGCTTCTTACCGGGGTGCGCCCACATAAAGCCAAATAGCGCACGTAGATTGGCAAAGCGCTGCCAGGCATCACCAGGCATTTTGGTCAGCAAAGAGCCTTTTCCATGCACAACCTCATCGTGCGACAAGGGCAATACGTAATTTTCCGAAAAGGCATAGGTCAAGCCAAAGCTCAACTCACCTTGGTGATAACGCCGGAAAATCGGTTCGTGCCGCATATACGCCAACGTGTCATGCATCCAGCCCATGTTCCATTTGTAATGAAAGCCCAGACCACCATATTCGGGCGGGCGGCTCACTCCAGGAAATGTAGTCGATTCCTCGGCCAGTGTTATTGCACCAGGGCTTTCCACGCCCACCCAGTGATTGGTCTGCTGTAAAAAAGCAATGGCTTCCAGATTCTCCCGTCCCCCATGCACGTTCGGTATCCAATCCCCGGCAGCACGGCTGTAATCACGGTAAAGCATCGAAGCCACCGCATCGACACGCAGGCCATCAATGCCATAGCACTGCAGCCAAAACAACGCATTGGCGCTGAGAAAGTTGGCTACTTCACGCCGCCCGTAGTGATAAATCAGCGTATGCCAGTCACGGTGAAAACCTTCACGCGGGTCGGCATGTTCGTATAAATGACTACCGTCAAAACTCCCCAGGCCATGTTCATCTTCAGGGAAGTGGCCCGGCACCCAATCGAGAATGACACCCAGGCCTGCCTGATGGGCCGCAGCGACAAAGTCACGAAAATGCTCGGGCGAGCCAAAACGACTGGTGGGTGCATACAAGCCAGTGGGTTGATAGCCCCACGAACCATCAAAGGGATATTCGGTGATGGGCAGCAACTCAATATGGGTAAAGCCCATATCCACTGCGTAAGGAATCAATGTCTCGGCCAGTTCTTTGTAACTCAGCCAATCAAAACCGCGCTTACGCCAAGAGCCAAGATGAACTTCATAAATACTGACCGGTGCAGAACGATGCTGAGGCACCTGTATCGCTTCTGGAGGAACCGGCAAATCGACCACAATGGAGGCAGTGGCAGGACGTAGCTCGGCGTAAAAAGCCAGCGGATCAGCCTTCTGAATCCGGCGGCCATCCCATTCAAGCACTTCGTACTTATAAGGCTCGCCAACACCAAGGCCGGGCATAAAAATCTCCCATACCCCGCATTCCCGTCGCAATCGCATTGGGTGACAACAACCATCCCAAAAATTGAAGTCGCCAACCAATGACACCCGCTTGGCATTCGGTGCCCAAACACAAAAAGTCACCCCCGCTACCCCATCCAATGTCCGAGGGTGTGCTCCCAAGCTATGCCACAAACGTCGATGGCTACCTTCCGCGAGATGCCAGACCTCTTCATTGGTCAGTATCAGCGGAAAGCGATAGGGGTCATCTCGTTCTTGAGTGCAACCAAGCCAACTTGCTTTCAGACGATAGACAAAAGGCTCCTTCGCTATCTGGGGGTAAGCAAACAAACCCCGTGGATCAAGGCAAACCAGATCGGCCAACCAGTGCCCTTTGGCATCCAGCAAAGCAACCGACTGCGCCTGTGGCAGCCAACAGCGCAGCACCCAGTATTCACCATCATGCTGCCAGCCAAGTATCGCAAACGGATCGCTATGCTCACCACGGCACAAAGCCTCCACCACCCACGGATCGAGCGCTATGCCCGCCATACTAACCCCCGGTGCTCGATTCTGATCTTATATGCTAGGTCGCTTTGCCGCGGTAATCACCTTCAGCACGCCAACAAAGTAATCGCCCCCGTGCTAAAGGCACGAGGGCGAAAATTTGGTGCCCGGCACATCGGGCTCGACCGGACTAAAGCCACTCACCAAACTAGTACATCAGCGAAGTATGTGCAGTTTGCTGGGGGTTTATGACAAAGCGATTTCAGAGCCAATTATTTGTAAACTTTGACTCATTTAGAGAAAGAAGCCGCTTCACAAATGAAAAGGCAATTCCCTTCCGAAGGGGATTATCTAGATTCTTTTCTTGGTATTTACGGTATGCAGCCTCTCCCTTTCTCCGAAATACTGAGTCTGACTCCTTAAGGTCAAACATTACACTGGACGCAACTCCAATAACAAGACGATCTTCAAGTTTGTATGCCATCGCAATGAACTTAGATTAAATGTGTTTCTAACTAACTGATGTTACGCAGTAGCTGCGAGAAGCAGCTGTAACTGATCATAAGCCGCGCGGGAGGCGTTGATCAGTAACTTGCGGCAAAGTGCGAATGGGTTCTTCTGCGTCTTGATGCTCAGGCATTCA
>NZ_PDZH01000029.1 GCF_002735695.1 Chitinimonas sp. BJB300 | reverse complement strand
CCACGCTTCCTTCCCACGCTCGGTCGCCCTCACGCAGTTGCGCTTCACTTCGTTCGCTGTGATCAACTTACGGCGGGACTTCCACCCGCAGGAGTGCGCCCATGCTGGGCGCACATAAAAAAGGGCCGCGTAATGCGGCCCTTTTTCACACTACAGCGCTTAGCCCGCTGGCTGTGCTTCTTTCGACTTACTTTCCGACGTAGGCTTAGGCGTAGGCTTGCTATTGAGCTTCGCCTCGAATTCCTTGGCCTCGATTGCGCCGGAAACCAGCTCGCCGTTTTCAAACACCATGGCTGGCGTACCGTTGATATCGAGCTTCTCAGCCAAGGCGGCAATCTCGGTCAGCGGGGTAGCGCAGCTGCCATCGCCCTCAGCCAGCTTGCCATCCAGAATCCAGTTCGACCAAGCCTTCTGGCGATCTGACGCACACCAGATCACTGAAGACTTACGCGCTGCATCCGGGTGCAATTGCGCCAGCGGCATCAGGAAGGTGTAGACCGTGACGTTATCAAGCTTGGTGATCGTGTCACGCTCCAACTTCTTGCAGAAGGGACAATCCGGATCAGAGAAGACCGCAACCTTACGTGCACCGTTACCACGTACTTCCTTGATCGCCTTATCCAGCGGCAAAGCACTGAAATCGGTACGCGACAGTTCCCGTACCCGTGCTTCTGTCAGGCTGGTACGCGTACCCACTTGGATCATATCGCCCACAAACAGGTACTCGGCCTTGGCATCGGTATACACCACCTGCTTGGCCCCCAGCACCACTTCATATATCCCTTTTACCGGTGTTGCACGGACGCTGGAAACAGGGCGCTGTGGAAATTTCTTTTCCATAGCTGCCTTGACCGAAGCAGGGCTTTCGCCTGCAGCATTGGCGCAAGCAGCCAGGGCAAAGCCGACGCTAGCGGCAGCAATACGTTTGGCGATGAAATTCATGGTACGTGGTCCTTGACTAAAAATGTAATTGATAGGCGTTTCAAAAATCGCATCTTACTTTGTGACAGAACATTGCGAACAGAAAATTTCCCTGGCCTATCCAATGAAGGCCACATCGATTTTCTGTTCGCAACGATCTTTCCTATTCAGAAGACGGATTTTACGAAACGCCTTAACGAAAAGCTTGCTGCATCAACAATCGCTTCAACGGCCCGGCACCATCGGTCAAATTCAACCCAAGGTTACGCAGCGGGCGTAAAAGCGGATATTGCAGGGAAAATAGTTTCTGCAACCCATCGCAGACCATTTGCATGCGAAGTACATCTTCTGCACGGCTGCGTGCATAACGCGCAAGCAAATGCGCATCGCCAGGGTCGCGTCCGACTGCTGCGTTAAGCACACCGGCCAATGCCTTGGCATCACCAAAACCCAGGTTCACGCCTTGGCCTGCCAACGGATGAACCGTATGTGCGGCATCCCCTACCAGGGCAAGGCGCAAGCCATTCACCTTGGCTGCGCGCCCCAAAGCCAATGGGAACGCTGCCGCCGGGGTAATGCAATGCAAGCTCCCAAGGACACGCCCCCCAGCGGCGGCTACACGCTGGGCAAGCTCGGTCGGGGATAACGCCTTTAATTCATTCGCATGCTCATCGTTGGTAGACCAAACAATTGAAATTCTGTTCGCCGGTAAGGGTAACCAAGCCAGGATGCCATCTGCGCGAAACCACTGGCGGGCAATATCACCATGTGGACGCTCACAATCAAAGTTGGCTACCACGCCACACTGGTGATATGGCTGCAGGCTGAACGGGATACCCGCTTTTTCACGCAACCAAGAA
This sequence comes from Chitinimonas sp. BJB300, assembly GCF_002735695.1. Lineage (GTDB taxonomy): Bacteria > Pseudomonadota > Gammaproteobacteria > Burkholderiales > Chitinimonadaceae > Chitinimonas. The sequence continues at coordinate 40,539 of NZ_PDZH01000029.1, read as the reverse complement.
TGCGCGCCATCCGCCGCTACCGCCAGCTTGGTGCTCAGTTCACGGCCATCAGCCAACGTCAGCTGCACGGCATCCGCCCCAAAACGTACGGCTTGCAGCTCCGCGGGGTTGATCAGCTCGACACGTCCTGCCAACGCCTGCCAGAGCGTGGACTGCAAACTGCGGTTTTCCACCGTCGTCGCCAGCGCGTCGGCCGCCAGATCGAGCGCGTCGAAATGAATCGCACCACCCGCATCCCCACGTACATCCATCTGGCGGATGACACCGGCACGAACAGGTGGCCAGACGCCCAAACTGCGCAGAAATGTCTGACTACCAGGGCTGATGGCATAGATGCGGTTGTCCCAGTCCGTATCCACATGGCTGGGTAGCTGTTGTACCGCCCGTTCAATCAAGACAACTCGCCATTTTGGCGCCAATGCCAATGCAAGGCTGGCACCGACCAAGCCTCCACCCACAATGGCAATATCAAATTCGGTTTTGTTCATCGGCTGCCAAATACCATGCGCTGGGCAAAGCCACGCCGCAACGGTTTAAAGTTGTCCATCGCCAAGAAACCCGCGGCGCGGAAGTGGCGCAATAGCGGCGCACCATTACCGAACAAGCGAATCAGGCCGTCGGTAACGCCAATGGTTGTCAGGCTATCGACTTTGCGCAGGTCGGCATAACGCGCAAGCATCGTGGCTTGGCCTAGCTGCGCTGTTGGCACACTGTGGATAACACGAGCCAGCGTCAGGGCGTCACGCAGCCCCAGGTTGAATCCTTGTCCCGCTACCGGGTGCAGAGTCTGCGCTGCATTGCCGACAACGGCCACTCGCCGTGCCTGGTGGCTGCTGGCCCACTTCAGCCGTAGCGGAAAGACCGCCCGTGGCCCCGCATGGTTCAATCTGCCCACACGGTCGCCCAATCTCGCTTGTAATTCACGTAAGAAGCCCACTTCGTCCAGATTGGCCGCATCCAGCGGATCATCCTTGGGGCGCGTCCAGACCATCGCATAGCCGTCATCCTTGGGCAGCATGGCGATGGGGCCATCAGTAGCGAAGCGCTCGAAAGCAACGCCGCCATGTGGTTTGTCAGTCCGCACCTCGGCAGTAATGGCTCGTTGCTCATAGTCATACTGATCCTGCCCGATACCCGCCTCAGCCAATAACTGGCCGCCTTCGGCCAATACCACCAAACGGGCGGTCATCAGGGCTGTCTGGCCATCGCCTTCAACATTCACCACGGCGTAACCGTCGAGTGTCTGCAGGCGTATAGCCCGGCATCCAGTCAGATAATGCAGGCGTGCCCCACTGGCCGCTTGCAAATGGGCGTGGATGGTCTTCGCCAAGGCCACGTATGGCAACACATAGCCCAATACCGGCAAATCAAGGTCGGCCGCGCGAAGCCGCACCCGTCCAAAACCACCTTGCTGGGAGACATGCACACTGTGAATAGCTGTCGCCGCTGCGCTCGGCCAAACATCCAGTGCCACCAAAGTCTGCTGGCTGGCATGGGCTATCGCCAATGCACGGGCATCCTCACCCGGTTGCAGACGGGCTTCCAACACCGCAACGCTAAGCTGGCTATTCGCCAACGAAAGCGCCAGCGCACCACCAACCGGGCCACCGCCAACAATCAGGACATCCACTTGGGTAGGCAACTTCATGCCGGCTCCGCCAACAGGCCGTGAATCTGGGCATATTGCAGCAATATGATGGTCTTACCATCGCGAATATCGCCGCTACGCATGGCAGCCAGTGCTTTTACAAACGGCATTTCCAACACTTCGATATCCTCCCCCTCGTGCGCCACACCCCCGCCTTCACTCACCTTGTCGCCATGGTCATATTCCGCCACGAAGAAATGCAGGATTTCGGTTACCGAACCGGGCGACATATAGGCTTCAAACACCTTGGTCACGGTATCAACCCGATAACCGGTTTCCTCCATCACCTCACGCTGAATGCAATCCTCCGGCGCATCTTCGTCCAACAGGCCGGCGCAGGCTTCGATTAACAGGCCATCAGCATTGCCATTGAGAAAGGTTGGCAAACGAAACTGCCGCGTCAGCACCACCGTACCGCGCTGTCGGTTGTAGAGCAGAATGACCGCACCATTGCCGCGGTCGTAAACCTCGCGGGTCTGCGTCACCACCTTGCCGTCGTTTTGTTGACGGCGGTAGATATGCTTGTGCAGCAGATACCAGTTGTCCGACAACAGCTGGCTTTCCAGCAACTCAACCTGTCTCATTGGCGATACCTTCATCTAAGAACCTGTTTACGATCTGTCGCGAGCAGCTGTCAGCGGGGTGAAGCGCAGCGCAGAAACCGGAATGTACTGTTGTACATGAGGCTTTCGAGCAGCACATGAGCCCTGATCACGGCTGCGCAGCAAGATCGTAGACAGGTTCTAGCGGGCCATGGTGGCTTCGATCTCCGCCACAGTCTTGGGCGTTAACGCCGTCAGGTTCTCGTGCCCTGTGGGCGTGACCAACAAATCATCTTCGATCCGCACACCGATATGCATAAAGTGCGCGGGGACTTCAACATAGCTCGCCGGGGAATCTGCCAGCAGCGGGCGGAAATAAAGTCCAGGCTCCACCGTCAGCATCATGCCGGCTTCCAACGGCCGGGGTTCGCCATTGATCTTGTAACGGCCTGCATCGTGCACATCCAGGCCCAACCAATGGCCGGTACCATGCATATAGAACTGCTTGTAGGCTTCCTGTTCAATCAAGCCATCAACCGTGCCCGATAAAATCTTCAGGTCGATCAGCCCCTGGGTAAGCGTACGAACCGACGCATCATGGTAAGCAATCCGCGGTGTACCCGGCTTAACCTGCTCGAAACTGGCATTCATCGCCGCAAGCACCAGCTCGTAAATATCCTTCTGCGGACCGCTGAACTTACCGGACACCGGGAAGGTACGGGTGATATCAGCCGCATAACCATGCAATTCGCAGCCGGCGTCGATCAGCAGCAATTCACCAGCTTGCATGCGCCGGTTGTTCTCGCTGTAGTGCAGGCAGGTGGCATTCGCACCGCTCGCGACAATCGAGCCATAAGCGGGCGAGCGTGAGCCCTGCTTCATGAAGTGGTAGAGCAACTCGGCTTCAACCTCATATTCGAACTGGCCCGGCCGTGCTGTCTGCATGGCGCGAATATGCGCCTCACTCGAAATCCGGCCGGCCTCACGCATCAAACCGATTTCGCTCTCGTCCTTGAACAACCGCAACTCATCAATCGCTGCACGTACATCGATAAATTCGATGGGAGTATCCACACCGCCACGGGCGCGATTGGCCGCCTTGCAAGCTAGGCTGAGCACTCGGGCATCCCACTGCGCATCGAACCCGGTGGGGAAATAGACCCGCTGGTTGCCCGCCATCAGCTCCAGCAATTTGCTGTCGAGCTGGTCAACAGCAAATGCATTGTCCATCCCAAACACTTCGCAAGCGGCCTCGGGACCATACAAAAAACCTTCCCAGATCTCGCGCGACTCATTCTTAGGCTGGCAAAACAGGATGGCTTGAGGTTCAGCACCGAGCTGCATCACCAAGACAGCCTCGGGCTCATAAAAGCCTGTCAGGTAATAAAAGCTGCTGTCGTAGCGAAAGGGGAAGTCGTTATCGTAATTGCGGCACTGAACCCTAGCCGTGGGGTAAATAAGCAGACCGGGCTGCAAACGCTGGTTTAGCGTGGCGCGACGGGCCTGGTGACGTTCACGTTGGATATGCATGGTAGCAGTCAAATGTTTTTGCGCGGATTGTGCGCACAGATTGGCGATTATAGACGTTTGACCTTATATGCCCGGGGCGGTTGTGCGCCAGCAAGCAACACCGGCCATCGTCCTCAAACCTATACTTGGAAGCGGAAACAATGGTGGATCTTGCGATTACGGAAGTCTTCCGGCACCGACTGGGCACTGATGTCCCGGCACAGCGCCTTAAGCGAATAATCGAGTTCAAAACCACGGAAATTATTGGAAAAATACAGCACACCACCGGGCATCAGCAGCTTCAAGCAGCTTTGCACCAGCAACACATGGTCGCGCTGGACATCAAGAATATCGAGCATCTTGGCCGAGTTGGAAAAGCTGGGAGGGTCCAACACAATCAAGTCAAACAACTGGCCTTCATCAATCGCCGTTTCGAGGTAGCGGAATACATCGGCACGCACGAGCTGATGGCGCTGTAAATCAACCCCATTCAATTCCAAGTTACGCTTAGACCAATCCAGATAGGTATTGGACAAATCCACCGTCACCGAACTGGTCGCCCCACCGGTTGCAGCGTAGACAGTAAAGCTGCCGGTATAGGCGAACAGATTCAGAAAGCGCTTGCCGTCTGCTTCTTCTGCCACTTTCTTGCGTGTGGGCCGGTGGTCCAGAAAAAGGCCTGTGTCCAGGTACTCGTCCAGATTGACCCAGAACTTGCATCCCTGTTCCAGTACCACAAAATCTTCGCTATGGTGGCCGGTGCGGCTGTACTGGAATTCACCCTTCTGACGGCGACGAATCTTAAAGGCAATGGTCTTGGGCGGCATGCCCAATACATCAGCCACGGTTGCGCGCACTTCTGCTGCCCAAGCCGCGTGTTCCTCATCGGTCTGCTGCCAACCCGTATCGTATTCAGCGATATGGGCGCGGCCTCCATAGACATCTACCGCCACAGGGTACTGCGGAATATCGCGATCATAAATACGATACGCCTCGGTACCTACGCGCTTCGCCCATTTGGCGTAGTGCTTGGCATTCTTGGCGAGGCGATTCTGGAAGTCTTGCAGGGCCGACATGGTGATTCCGTTCAAATGCACGTGATGCGCAGGGGATATTGCAAAGTACAGCGATGAAATAGATGAACATGTCTGAACAAACAACGGGCGCTAGGCTGTTGTGTTCAACATATGAGGGGAAGTAACACCCTTGATCAACTCAAACCTAGCTACGTAGGGACATCTCGATAAAGCGGCGATGAACCGGGGCCGGCACATATTTTCGTAGCACACCTTCCCAACCGGTTGGCCCGACAAGGCCTTTGATCATGGTCGAGCTTACCTCGGCGATCTCGCGCGGCGGCATCAAGAAAATGGTATCGATGCTGGGCACCAGGTCGGCATTCACATAGCGCATGGTGCGCTCGAATTCATAATCGCTGGCGGTGCGGATGCCGCGCAGAATGTAGTTGGCGCCCATACTCTGGGCATAGTTGACCAGGAATTGGTTCTCGAAACTGGCCAACTTCAGTCGCGGCAGATGCGCTGTACATTCACGCAACATCGCCTCGCGCTCTTCCACCGTGAAGGTGCTTTTCTTGTCTGGATTCACACCAATGGCGACGATCATCTCATCGAACAATTCGTAGCCCTGCTCGATCATCCACAGATGACCATTGGTGACCGGATCAAAGCTACCCGCGTATACCGCTCGTTTCGTCATGGTTGCATCTCTTTCCCCTGAGGTCGCCCATTCTAGGCGATTACGCCCGTCGCGCCGATAAGACAGCCTCATGAAAGTTTCGGGACGACCAAAATTGCCTATACATGGGCAATTGAAATCCACCAATGTCTCAACACGACAACCTATCTCGGCACATTGCAGCGAGTTTAAAAAGAAAGCCACCCAACGGTGGCTTTCTGTGATGTCTGGTCAAACATTGACTTCCTCGGCCCGGTGGCAAGCCACCAACCTGTCGTCCACTTGCCTCAACATCGGCACTTCGGACTTGCAGCGGTCCACCACATACGGGCAACGCTTGTGGAAGGTACAGCCCGACGGTGGATTTAGCGGGCTGGGCAACTCGCCGGTGATCTTGATCTTGAGACGGCGGTCTTCCTCGCGAATGGCAGGCGTCGCGCTCATCAAGGCTTGCGTGTAAGGGTGCAGCGGCTTGGCGTAGATGCTGGCCTTGCTACCATATTCCACCGTTGACCCCAAATACATCACCATCAAGTCATCTGCGACGTGCTCGACCACGCTGAGGTTGTGCGAGATAAACACGTAGCCCGTGTTGAACTCGTCCTGCAGGTCCATGAACAGATTCAGTATCTGCGCCTGGATCGAGACATCAAGCGCCGAAACCGGCTCGTCAGCCACCACGATCTTCGGATTCAGAATCATGGCGCGGGCGATGGCGATACGCTGGCGCTGACCGCCGGAGAACATATGCGGATAGCGGCGTACATGCTCGGGCCGCAAACCCACCTTGGCGACCATGGCGTCAATCTTCTCGCGCCGCTCGGCTTTGGACAGCGCGGTGTTGATCATCATCGGCTCGTCCAACGTATCGACGATGGTCTTGCGTGGATTCAACGAGGCATACGGATTCTGGAATACCATCTGCACCTTGCTGCGCATGGTCTTCAACGTGGCATGGCTGGCCTTGGCCACATCTACCCCGTCAATATCCAACGTGCCTGAGGTGGCTGGTTCAATCATGGTGAGTTGACGCGCCAGGGTCGATTTGCCGCAACCCGATTCGCCCACAACCGCCAGCGTGCGCTTGGCTTGCAAACTAAAGGACACGCCATTGAGCGCCTTCACGGTTGCCTGCCCCTTCAAGAAACCGCGGCTGACTTCGTAGTAGCGGGTCAGGTCACGGGCAACCAACAAATCCTGTTTGAGATCAGACATGACTGCTCCCTTCGGCGTTCAAAGGAAAGAAGCAGCGCACACGGCCAGCTTCACCCAATAGTTGCGGGCGCTCAATGCGGCACCGGTCCTGCACATAGCGGCAACGCGGGCTCAACAAGCAACCTTTCGGCCGGTCGTAGTGGCCAGGCACAATCCCCGCCAAGGCGGACAAACGCTTTGCACCTTTGTTGTGCTCAGGAATCGCATCGAGCAGCGCTTGAGTGTAAGGATGATGCGGGGTGCGGAATAGCTGCGCCACCGGCGCTTCTTCCACCACTTGGCCTGCATACATCACACAGATGCGTTTGGCCATTTCTGCCACCACTGCCAAGTCATGGGTAATCATGATCAAACCCATGTTGTGCTCTTTTTGCAACCGCTCCAGCAGGTCCATGATCTGGGCCTGGATGGTGACATCGAGCGCTGTCGTCGGTTCATCGGCAATCAACAGCTTAGGGTTGCAGGCAATGGCAACGGCGATCATCACCCGTTGGTTCATACCACCCGACAATTGGTGCGGATACGCATTCAGGCGGCTCTTAGCATCGGGAATCTCGACCAGTTCCAGGAGTTCCAATGCACGCTTATCGAGTGCTGAGCCACGCAGGCCCATATGGACTTTAAGCGACTCCTTGATCTGGAACCCCACCGTGTAGGCCGGGTTCAGGCTGGTCAGCGCATCCTGGAAGATCATCGAGATGTCTTTGCCGACAATCTTGCGCCGCTGGCTGGCCGACAGTTTAAGCAGATCGTGGCCGTCGAACACCAACTCATCGGCCGTTACTCGCCCAGGAGCATCGATCAAGCCCATCAGCGCCATCATGGTCACCGACTTGCCAGACCCCGACTCACCCACGATACCGACCAACTCACCGCGCTCGATCTCAAAATCCAGACCGTCCACCGCTGGGAAGGGATGCGCTTTCGAGCCGAATTCGACGCGCAAGTTTTTTATTTTCAACAGACTCATGTAGCGCTCTCCATAGCCGCGAGCGGGCAAACACCCGCAAGCGACAGTGAGGCTCCCTCGCGGTGGCGAGGGCGGGGGGAGTGGAACAAATCAGCGAGAACGGGTCGGGTTCCCGTCGCACTCGGGCGCCCGGCTTTGCTGGGCGTAGTGATGAAATTGGGGCAGAGATACATGACTTACGCCCCTACGCTGCACGCTTCAGGCGCGGGTCGAGCGCATCGCGCAGGCCATCGCCCATCAAGTTGATGGACAATACCGAGACAAGAATCGTCAGGCCAGGCATGGTGACAACCCAAGGCGCACGCTCGATATAGTCTCGTGCTGCAGAGAGCATGGTGCCCCATTCCGGTGTTGGCGGCTGTACACCAAGGCCCAGAAAGCCCAGCGCAGCGGCTTCCAACACGGCGCTGGAGAATCCCAGCGTGGCATTCACAATCAAAGGAGCCATGCAGTTGGGCAATACGGTGACAAACATCAGCCGCAAGGTGCCCGCACCGGCAACCCGGCTGGCTGTGACATATTCCTTGTTGATCTCGGCCATGGCAGCAGCGCGGGTCAGCCGCACATAACTCGGCAAGGTGCCGATGGCGATGGCGATCATGGTATTGATCAACCCAGGCCCGAGGATGGTGATGATGCAAATCGCCAGCAGCAGCGACGGCAAAGCCAACATGATGTCCATCAAACGCATGATGGCCGGACTGAGATAACGCTGGAAGAAAGCTGCCAACAAGCCCAGCACCACCCCCGGGATCATCGACATGACAACCGACATGAAGGCGATCATCAACGAAACGCGCGCCCCATGGATAAGGCGCGACAGAATATCGCGGCCCAATTCGTCCGTACCCAGCAGATAGGTTTGCAGACCATCCTTCGCCCAGGAAGGCGGCGTCAGCATATGGTCGCGGTATTGTTCGATCGGGCTGTGTGGCGCGATTACATCGGCGAATAGCGCACAAAACAGAATGAACAGGAAAATGAACGAGGCTACCAGCGCGCCCTTGTTGGCCGAGAAGCTCTGCCAGAATTCCTTCAACGGGGAAGGAAAACTCGGCACGGTCTCGACGGCTTGAACCGATGTCGTCATGGTGCAGTCCTTATTTTGCCGAGCGGATACGCGGATTAATCACGCCGTAGAGAATATCCACGATGAGGTTCACCACGATAAAAATGGTGGCCGACACCAGGATGCCTGCCTGCACCACCGGGTAATCTCGGCGTGAAATCGAATCAACCAACCATTTACCAATGCCAGGCCAGGAGAAGATGGTTTCAGTCAGCACCGCGCCAGCCAATAACGTACCGGTTTGTAGGCCAATCACTGTAACGACTGGGATAAGCGCATTACGCAAAGCATGTATCACCACAACGCGTACAGGCGCCAAGCCCTTGGCGCGGGCAGTGCGGATATAGTCTTCACGCAGTACTTCCAGCATCGAGGAACGGGTCATCCGTGCAATCACTGCCAACGGAATGGTGCCAAGCACAACAGTGGGCAGAATCAAGTGCATCAATGCAGACTTGAATGCGCCCTCTTCACCCGAGTACCAGCTATCGATCAACAAAAAGCCGGTGCGTACTGGAATGTCGTACTCAATGGCAATGCGACCCGATACCGGCGTAATACCTAGCTGCACCGAAAAAAACATGATCAGAATCAACCCCCACCAGAAGATGGGCATGGAATAGCCAGTCATGGCCACCCCCATCACACCATGGTCGAAGACCGAACCACGCTTCAACCCAGCAATCATGCCGGCCGGCAGGCCCAGCAACACCGCAAAGATCAATGCACAAATCGCCAACTCCACCGTGGCGGGGAACAAGGTGAGGAATTCCTTGGTCACAGGCTCACGAGTAACCAGACTCATGCCCAGATCACCCTCGGTCAACTTGCTCAGGTAAGTGAGGTATTGCACATGCAAGGGCTGGTCGAGACCAAGTCGCTTCATCGCTGCGGCATGCATCTCAGGGTCAAGCCGGCGTTCGCCGACCATGACCTCGATCGGATCGCCCGGAATCATGCGGATCAGAGCGAAAGCGACCAGCGTGATGCCGATGAAAGTCGGAATGACCGTCGCCAATTTCCTGAGGACAAAGGAAAACATAGGGTTCCTTCCGTTCAGCCAAGGATTACCCGGCAGGGGTGTGGAAAAGCGCGCGATGTTACTCGCGAGTTACGTCAACGGCAATTACCAGGCATTACTCTGACACTTGCCCGATACTTGCGCCAAAGGACTGGGGAATCTGGCTAGCCAAGCTTCCAAGTCTGTAGGCGAACGCAAGCGCTGTATCAACACACCGCGCGCAGCCAGACCATCCAAGAACACAGGTAATTCGCGCCGTCGACGCCAGTAGGTTTGGAAGAACCAAAGCAGGATGGAGTCGCGGCTCAGAACCTGTCTAAAGTCTGCTGTGCGTCGGCAATATGGCGTTGAAAACACCCACGGAATGCTCATTTACCACTTGTAAACTCCGCTTCCTCAGCTGTTTTCGCCTTATCTTGCCCTAGCTCGCGAGACTTTAGACAAGTTCTCAGCACTTTACCTAAACCTTCCCGACTCCCGGCCCACAGCGGTTCCGCCGTACTGATACGGCAAATGGTACGCCACAGCAAGCGCGACAGATTGCGCCAAAAACCATAATCAAGCCAGATCACCAATTCCAGTTGTTCCACGTACAAATCACGCACTGCTGAATAGTTACCGTCAATTACCCAGGCGGGTGCTTGAATAGCTTGCGCCACCCGTTGACGAAATACGTCAGGCTTGGCCGGTTGCCAATCTGGCCCCCAATAAAGGGCATCCAGTTCAATATGCGCCAAGTCCCAGCGTTGGCTTAGTTCCCGCGCCAAGGTGGTCTTACCCGTACCCGTGGTGGCTGTAATCCATATGCGTCGCACCGGGCGCTACCACCAGATTGGTTCAGGGCTCAACGGCACACCAAAACGCGCCATCACATCGGCTTGTACGGCTTGCATGAGGGCTTTTACATCAGCAGCGGAAGCACCGCCGTGATTCACCATGACCAGCGCCTGTTTTTCATACATTCCCACCGGCCCCAACTGCCGGCCTTTCCAACCAACCTGCTCAATCAACCAACCCGCCGCCAACTTCACCCGGCCATCGGGCTGAGGATAGGCAACCAGATCGGGAAAGCGCTGGCGCAAGTCTGCCGCCTGTTCGCTGCTGACTACCGGGTTGTGGAAAAAACTCCCTGCATTGCCGATCACCGCCGGGTCGGGCAGTTTGCTCTGCCGCATAGCAACTACCGCCTCGGCCACTGCTTGCGGGGTTATTTCCCGTCCTTCAAGTCGAGAACGCAAATCACCATAATCGAGCCGGGCTTCCCATTGCTTGGGTAAACGGAACAAAACTTCCGTAATTAACCATCGACCAGCTTGTCCCTGTTTGAAGATGCTATCGCGGTAGCCAAAATCGCAATGATCGGGGGTAAAAAGACAGGTAGAACCATCCTCCAGATTCAACGCGGCCAAACCATGAAATCGATCTTTTAATTCCACGCCATAAGCGCCGATATTCTGAATCGGTGCAGCCCCCACGGTGCCGGGTATCAACGACAGGTTTTCCAGCCCTGGCCAACCTTGCGCCAAGGTCCACTGTACAAACTCGTGCCAGCTTTCACCCGCGGCGGCAGCCACATACCATGCATCTTCATCCTCTCCCAGCAAGGTACGGCCAGTCAGTTCCACCCTTATCACGGTGCCGTCCACCATCTCGCCCGGCACCAGATTGCTACCGCTTCCCAATACCCGCAATGGACGCTCCGCCTCTGCCAACAGCGCTTCGAGTTGCTGGTTATCGGTAAAGTGGACCAAATGTCGAGCCTGGGCATGCAAGCCCAGAGTATGTAGCGGCGCCAGATCGCAGGCGGTGTGGGGAGGCATAAGAATCCACGGATAAAATTGAATCGCCTGATTATACTGGCCCTATCCCATCTACCAAGGCGACGTAGACCATGTTTGCCCGTACCTTGCTGGCTTTCCTGCTTTGCTTGGCGGTACATGCCGGGGGGCTGCATGCCTATACGGAAGATCTGCCCCCGTTCAACATGCTTAACGAGCAGGGTGAGCCCAGCGGCTATGCGGTAGAGGTATTGAGCTTGCTGATGCGCGAGGCACACCAGGAATACAAACTGGAGTTGATGCCCTGGGCACGCGCGCTGAGTCTGACCAAGCAACAGCCAGATACCCTCGTTTTCACGATCGCCCGCACACCGGAGCGCGAGAACTTCTTCCACTGGGTGGGACCGTACGCCCCGCGCGTAACTGCCTTGATGCGCCTTAATGATTCGGAAGCGCGCGCGCCCACCCTAGCCGATGCACGCCGCTTCCGCGTTGCCGCCCTGAATGGCGACGTTGGCATGGAAACACTCCTAGCTCAAGGATTTGTACGTGGTTTCAACCTGATTCCAGTCGATAAGCGAAACGATTTGATAAAACTGCTTCAGCTAAAATCGGTGGATTTCGTTGTCGGCAACCCCACCATGTTGCGATATGTGGCAAGTCGTACCGAAATGGCCGCAGACCAGCTTGTCACCGAGTTGGTCATTAGCAAACGAACTGATGGGTATTATTTTGGCCTAAACCGCCAATCTGACCCAGAAATGGTGCAGCGGCTACAAAGCGCTTTCGAGCGCCTGCAAACCCGCAACGCCCTCGAGCCCCTCAAACGTAAGTATCAAATAGAATGAAAATTGCAGTCTTTGACACCCATCCATACGACCAAGCCGCGTTAGAAACCGCCAATACTCGCTTCAAACACACCCTTAACTATTTCGAAGCGCGTCTGAATGCGGGTACAGCCCCGCTGGCTCAAGGCTTTGACGCGGTCTGTCCTTTTGTAAACTGTCGGCTTGATGCCGATACACTAGCTCAGCTCGCCAAAGGCGGCACGCGATTGGTTACGCTGCGAGCAGCCGGCTTCAACGGCATCGACCTTGCCGCCGCCAAAGCCTGTGATATTACGGTCACCCGTGTACCAGCCTATTCACCGCATGCGGTAGCGGAGCACACCTTCGCCCTGCTGCTGACCTTGGTGCGCAAAACACACCGTGCTTTCAACCGCGTGCGCGAAGCCGATTTTTCACTTGCCGGCCTAGTGGGGTTCGATTTGCATGGCAAAACCTTTGGCATTGTCGGCACCGGCAAGATAGGTCGGGTCGCCGCACGCATTGCTGCAGGCTTCGGCTGCCGTGTGTTGCTGGCCGACCCCTATCCCGATACCGCCTTTGCAACGGAGATTAGGGCCACCTATTCGCCGCTCGACACCCTGTTCGGCGAAGCCGACATAGTCTCCTTGCATCTCCCCTTGAGTCCACAAAGCCACCATCTGATCAACACCGCCAGCCTCGCCCGCATGAAACCAGGGGCCATTCTGGTGAATACCAGTCGTGGAGGACTCATTGATACGCCAGCCCTCATCCAGGCCTTGAAGTCAGGCCAGCTTGGCGGTGTAGCATTAGATGTGTATGAATTGGAAGAAGGTGTGTTCTTCGAAGACCTGTCCAGTAGCGGCATTGCCGATGACCAGCTGGCCAGACTGATTACCCTGCCCAATGTTTTGATTACTTCCCACCAAGGTTTTCTGACACGTGAAGCGCTAGCCAATATCGCCAATACCACGCTGGACAACGCCCGTGCCTTTGATGCCGGTGAGTCCTTGAAAAACGCAGTAGTCTGATACCAATCAATGTATTACCAAAAGCATGCTGTGATCGTGAACCAATTCAGCACCCGTTCACCCAACCATGCAAAAATCATTTTGACGGTCGCGTGTAATGAATCCTGGGCTATGCTCGACCAAGGCTCACGGTACAAACGTAACCGCCTTACCTTTTATATAAACAGGAGTTTGAAATGGACAAGAAACAAGCCCTCATCGCCGGTGCAATCGGCAGTTTGATCGCCATGGGCCTTTCCACCGGTGCAATGGCCGACGATAAGGCCGCCAAGGAAAAATGTTACGGTGTTGCCAAGGCCGGCAAAAACGACTGTGCCGCTACCAACGGCAGCCATAGCTGCGCCGGCCAAGCCAAGGCCGACAATGACCCAAACGAATGGAAATATGTCGCCAAGGGTACGTGTGAAAAAATGGGTGGCAGCACCCAGGCTGGCAAGAAGTAATCTCGCCACAGGCAATACACAACGGGCGGCTTTGGCTGCCCGTTTTTGTTTGGATACGCAAATGCATCATCCCTCCCTTCCCCCTGCAGCCGGCCTTGGCTTGCGTCTGCCCCACATCCGCCAAGTACTGGCCGAACGCCCCGCTATCGCCTGGCTGGAAGTCCACCCTGAGAACTATTTTGGCGGTGGGGCCAACCTGGCGGCATTGACCGCCATCCGCGCCGACTATCCCTTGAGCCTACACGGCGTGGGACTGGGCTTGGGCTCAGCTTGCGGCCTCGACGAAACCCATCTGGGCAAATTTCGCAGCCTGATCGAACGCCTGGAACCCGCCAGTGTGTCAGAACACTTGTGCTGGAACCGCACACCCACCGAATGCTTCAACGACTTGCTGCCATTACCCTACAGCCAAGCCGCGCTGGACTTCATGGTGGCGCAGGTTGAACAAGCGCAGGAAGCATTGCGGCGCCACCTGCTGATAGAAAACCTGTCTAGCTATGTCGCCTTCAACGAGGATGCCATTCCCGAAGGGGAATTCCTCGCAGAACTAGCGCGGCGCAGTGGCTGCGGCCTGTTGCTCGACCTGAACAACCTCTACGTAAACCAACACAATTTGGACCGCGACGCCCGTGCTGCGATTGAAGCACTCCCGGTCCAAGCGGTTGGAGAAATTCATATTGCAGGCTTTGAAGAACGCGAGGATGGGCTATGGTTGGATACGCATGGCACGCCGGTGAGCGATGCAGTGTGGGACTTGCTGGCATTTGCCCTTACCCACTTTGGTCCTAGGCCAGTTCTGCTCGAGCGGGATACCCACCTCCCCCCGCTGGCTGACCTATTGACCGAAATCGCACGAGCCCAGACGATGCTAAATGCCCAAGAGACACCTGTATGAACCTGGATGATCTGCAACAGCGCTTTATTGCCGCCACGCATGATGCCGCCAAGGCCGAAACATTGTTTGGCGCCACAGCCCGCGGAGCCTCGGCTTATGCCAACAACACCTTATTCAATCGGGCCGATGCCTTGGCCGAGGCTTACCCGGTTGTGCTGCAACTGGTGGGAGAAGAATTCTTTGGAGGGATGGCCCGCGCCTATGCCCGGCAAGCCCCTTCGCTTTCCGGCGATATGAACACCTATGGCGGTGACTTTCCGAGCTTCATCGCCACTTTTGTGCCGGCGCAAGCACTGCCCTATCTGGCCGATACTGCAAGACTGGACTGGCATTGCCACCTGGCCTATTACGCAGCCGACTGTGGGGCGCTACGCCTCGATGCTCTGGCAGCGACTTTCGGCGAAGAACAGGCTGGCTTTCATTTTGTGCTCGCCCCCGCCGTCAGCCTTTTACATTCACCTTGGCCTATTGCCAGCCTATGGCGTGCCCATCAGCCACTCGAACATGATGCCGCGAATGCCTTCCCATCACCGGACCAGGGCAGCGAACAGGCACTGGTGTGGCGCAATGTACGTAATCGCGTGCAAGTGCAACGACTTCTACCTGCCGAATTTGCCTTCCTGAAAGCCTGCCAAAAGGCGCTGCCGCTGGCCGAAGCGCTGGAATTGGCACTCGATGAAGATATGGAATTTGATTTTGGACTGTCATTACAGCGCTGGGTAACCGACCAAGTCATTGTCGATTTTCAACTGGACCCAAAATCATGAATGCACTTCTCACCCGTAGTCTGGCGATAGGACAAAAAGCCAGCAGTCTGCTTGATTGCTACTTTGCCCCATTGGCTGACCTGATCGTACGGCTCTACATCGCCAATGTGTTTTTCAGCGCCGGCCTGACCAAAATCCAGGACTGGGACACCACCATTCTGTTATTCACCGAGGAATACCATGCGCCTCTGCTGCCACCCGTCGTCGCTGCGGTCGCAGGCACCGCCGGGGAACTGGCCTTCCCAATATTGCTGGCGCTTGGTTTGGCAGGTCGCCTCAGTGCGCTTGGGCTGTTCGGGGTGAATGTCATGGCAGTCGTGTCTTACTGGCATGTACTGGGCATGCCGGATCAAGCCGCCGGGCTGACCCAACACATTCTGTGGGGTTTGCTGCTGGCAATGTTGGTAGCGCATGGGCCGGGCAAACTATCGCTCGATGCGCTGATACAGCGTTATTTGCCTAACAAAAAGCACTGATACCGCAAAAAACCAAGCCGCCTCAGGGCGGCTTGGTTTTTTGGGCAATTCAAACAGTGCGGTTAGGACATCAATTCGGTGTCATCGGCTTCACCCTCTCCCGATTCCCCATGTTCCAACGGGCGCAGTACCACTTGGTCTTTTGGTTACTGAGCCCCGTCAGCACGCTCAGCGTATCCGTCACGTAACGCAACCCATAAAGGGTCTGTACCGGCTTGAATTCCACTTTCAATGTCTCTTCCACCACCCGTTTCACCTCTTCAACGGGTTGGTCAATCAATGTGCCTATCATCAACGCTGAACTGGTATCGAGGTTGGCGAACATTTCGATGGTGTTGGCGCCACCCAAACGGGCGTTCTGCGATCCCCACCAACGTGCCTCGCCCCAGTCGCGAATCGACGTCTGTAAATTCCGATTGAAGTAGTCATGCCAGAAAACCGTGCTCCAATCAGAACGGCAAAGCAGGGCAGCCTCAACCTTGTCGTTGAAATCGATAGGCAGCGCATAGGCCTGACCCGCTAAACCCAAGGCAAACAAACCGACTAGATAGCGGGACAAACTCATAGCTAACTCGTCAGCCACTATTACGCAGGCCCGCAGCAACGCCGTTGATAGTGAGGTGGATCGCATACAGCACGTCTTCGCTCTCATCCCCCTCGCGGAAGCGCTTGAGCAGGTCGACTTGCAGATGGTTGAGCGGATCCAGATAAGGTAGACGGTTCTTCAGGCTGCGCGCCAGTAACGGATTGTCGCCGAGTAATTCTTTGTGGCCCGTAATTTCCAACACTGCATCCACCGACCTCCGCCACTCGGCTTTGATACGTCCGAATATACGTTGTGCGATGTCCGCATCCTTGACCAGACCCGCATATCGCCTCGCCAAATGGACATCGCTCTTGGCCAGCACCATCTCCATATTGCTGATCGTTGTGCGAAAGAATGGCCAGTCACGGTAAAGCCCCGCCAGCTCTTCAATGGCTGCCTCGCCCTTCTCTTCACGGTACGCAGCAATCGCGGTACCAAATCCATACCAACCGGGCAGCATCAAGCGGTTTTGCGCCCAGGAGAACACCCAGGGAATCGCGCGTAAATCGGCAATGCTGTTAGTAGCCTTACGCGCTGCCGGCCGGCTGCCGATGTTGAGCTTGGCAATTTCCGAAATCGGCGTCGCCTCGCGGAAATAGGTAATAAAATCAGGTGTGGCATAGACCAGATCGCGATACTCGCGATAGGCAATGTCAGACAGCTTTTCCATCAATGCCAAACGCGCAGGGGTATCGGCATCCAATGCCTTGGTGCCGGGGAAGCTGGCGCTCAAGGTGGCGGCAAGCAGGGTTTCAAGATTGCGCCGCCCCACTTCGGCATCGGAATACTTGGCGGCAATGATTTCGCCTTGCTCGGTAATTCGAATCTGCCCCGCCACCGACCCCGCCGGCTGGGCGAGAATGGCCTCATAACTAGGGCCACCACCACGGCCCACCGAGCCGCCGCGACCATGAAACAAACGCAGCTTCACACCGGCCTGGTGGAAAACATCCACCAACTTGACCTCGGCTTTGTAAAGCTCCCAGTTCGAAGTCAGGTAACCGCCATCCTTGTTACTGTCGGAATACCCGAGCATGATCTCCTGCACGCCCTGGCGCTGTGCCACCAACTGCATCCACTGTGGCAAAGCAAAAAGCTCCCGCACAATCTCATCACTGCCGCGCAGGTCGGGAATCGTCTCGAACAAGGGGATGATATTGATGGCTGCATGCGGCTTGGGCGAGAGGGCGATCAAACCCACCTCTTTGAGCAACACCGCTACTTCCAGAAGGTCGGATACGCTTTGCGCATTCGAAATGATGTAGTTGGGCAGCGCGGCCACGCCATACTTCTGCTGCACTTCGGCCGCGGTGCGATAGATAGCCAGTTCCTTGGCGCTCTCTTCGCTGTATTCCACATACGTTGTGACCAACAGGCGGGCACTGGCAAGCTCACGAAGCAAAGCAGCACGGCGTTCTGTCTCATTCAACACCATGTAATCTTCAAGGCCGGCTTTTTGGAACAGTTCGGCCACCACCTTTTCATGCACGTTGCTGTGCTGCCGCATATCGAGCGGCGCAAGGTGAAAACCAAACACATCGACAGCCCGGATCAACCGACGCAGGCGGCCACTAGCCAGAATGGCCGAGCCATGGCTAGCCAATGAATTACTGACAGCACGCAGGTCATCTCCCAGTTCTTTTGCGCTGCCGTAGGGAGCCGCACCTTCAAATGGCAGGATATAGGCCCGGAATTTACCCAGCACATGCGCCGTCGCCAAAATGCGCTGGCGAATTGCTGCCATGGCTTGACGATAGGGCTCTTCCGCACGGCTTGCAGGCTGGTTGGGTGAGCGTTGGGCAATATCACGCACGGCTTCGCTCACTTCCACCATGCGTGAAGATAAACTCAACTCGCCTTCAAGCTTGGTGGACTCTTCAAAATAAAAGTCGAATGCCACCGCGGCTTGACGGGCCACCGCGTGCAGGGTTACCTCGGGCATCACGAAGGGGTTACCGTCACGATCGCCGCCAATCCAACAACCGACATGCATAAAGGTGGGCAGCTGCACCTCTTTGCCGGTCAGCTTGGTCAGACGATCTTCGAGCTCGATATAGATACGTGGCAGCTGCTTGAGAAAGGTGGAACGAAAGTAACTGAGCCCGTTTTCAATCTCATCTTTCACCGACAGCTTGAAGGCCCGGATTTCCCGGGTTTGCCAGAGCGTCAATACAACGCGCTGTAGTGCCGCATCGTTCTCTTCCAGCTCCTCCTGCGTCAGGGCTTCTCTATCGCGCATACGCAAAGTACGGGCGATAGTGCGCTCGCAATCGAGCAAGGTCTTACGCTGCACCTCGGTCGGGTGGGCTGTCAACACCGGTGCTATCAAGGTAGATGCCACCATATTCTTGATGGCTTCGGGAGACACCCCACGCGTTGTCAGCTCTTCCAATGAGTGCGCCAAACTCCCGCGCTGTGCCTTGCTGCCCTGGATACGGTGGTAACGCCGGCGGCGATTGTGATGCAGGTCTTCAGCAATATTGGAAAGATGCGAAAAATAGCTGAATGCGCGCGCCAAGGCGACAGTGTTGTCGTGGCTCAGATTAGCCAGCGTCGCCGTCAATTCGTCTGCCGCAGTGGAGTCAGCCTCCCAAACGAAACGCACCGCTAATTCGCGTATTGCTTCAATCTGCTTAAGGGTATCCTCACCGGCTTCGTGGCGAATCGTATCGGCCAGCAGCCTCGCCAGAAGGTCAAGATCCCGCTCCAGCGGCAGGTCCTTGGAGGTAGCGTTGTCGTAGAGGGTCATGACATATCTCTTATCGGATTGAGCGCAGCGGTGTATCACCCAATGTAGCGGAGTCACTGCGCGTAGGGAATGACAACCACGCTACATAGAAGCTCTTGCTCACAAACCAGTTCACGAAATCGCAGCGTTTCCCGCTACCAATATAGATGGCATCGGTACTGAACGGGGTTCAGCCAGATGGCGTGGAAACTACTCAAAGCGCTAGCGTAAGGGTAAAGAAGATAGATTAGTCAGCGCAGCACAATGGCCAGGACAACCAATATCGCCATCAGCAGGCCAGCGATCACGGCCAACCATTCATTGCGTAATCGATGCAGCTCGATCAGCTGTGCACTAGCTTCCTGCTGCTTTGCCTGACGAGCAGGGTCTGCCAAGGTGACAAGCGCGCGCGGGAGCAAGGGGAGCGACTCGGCCCAGTAGGGGGCTTCACGCTTGATCTGACGTACCAGTGCCCGCCAGCCAATCTGCTCATTCATCCAACGCTCAAGAAATGGCATGGCCGTTGCCCAAAGATCCAGGTCAGGATCAAGCTGACGCCCAAGCCCCTCGATATTCAAAAGGGTTTTTTGCAACAACACGAGTTGCGGCTGAATCTCGACATTGAATCGACGCGAGATTTCAAACAGGCGTAACAGAACCTGACCCAAGGAGATTTGACTGATGGGCTTATCGAAGATGGGCTCACAAACCGTGCGGATGGCGGCTTCCAGCTCGCCGACCTTGGTTTCCTTGGGCACCCAGCCTGATTCAATGTGAGTAAGTGCAACGCGCTTGTAGTCCCGCTGAAAGAACGCGAGGAAGTTGATTGCCAAATAGCGGCGATCTTCATCAGCGAGGCTGCCGATAATGCCGAAATCGAGCGCGATATAGCGATTGTCAGAGGAGACAAAGATATTGCCTGGGTGCATATCGGCATGGAAAAAACCATCGCGAAATACCTGCGTGAAGAAAATCTCCACGCCATAGCGACCGAGCTTTTTCAGGTCAATGCCATCAGCCCGCAGTTTCTCGACCTGGGAGATGGGGGTGCCTTCCATCCACTCCATCACCATCACATCACGGCTGGTGTAATCCCAAAATACTTCTGGCACCAGCAACATATTGCTGTTAAGGAAATTACGTCTCAGTTGGCTAGCATTAGCGGCTTCCAGTTGCAGGTCCAGCTCATCGTGCAGATAGCGGTCGAACTCGGCCACCACTTCACGAGGTCTTAGCCGCTTACCATCGGCAAACAACTTTTCCACCAACCAGGCCATGACTTTAAGCAAGGCCATATCCATCTCGATGATTGGACGGATTGCCGGGCGCAATACCTTGACCGCGACACGCCGGCCATCATGCATTTCCGCATAATGAACCTGCGCCACAGAAGCCGAGGCAACAGGCTGGGTATCGAACCGGCGGAACAACTGCTCGGGTATTCGCCCAAGGCTTTGCTGGATGATCTTCGCCGCAAGGTCGGAGTCGAATGGCGGCACCTTATCCTGCAAGCGCGCCAATTCATCGGCCAGGTCCACCGGCAACAGATCACGCCGTGTAGACAGCACCTGCCCGAATTTGACAAAAATCGGTCCCAGCTTTTCCATCGCCAACCGCAACCGCACTGCCCGAGGGGTATCGAATCGGCGCCAAAACAGCACGATACTGACGAACCGCTCCAACCCACGCACACGCTCGTGGCCCAGGATGAACTCATCCAGACCATAGGCAAACACGACACGGATAATTTTGAACAAGCGGAAAAGAAACATGGGCGAGTGGCCGTAGGGGCCAGTCCAAGGTTAGGCGGCGAAAGCGATGATGACGCGTTTGTTCTGTTTACCTTCGGATTTGATTTTCTGCACCACCAAGCGGCCAATCTCGGCGGTGTTGCATACATGGGTACCGCCGCAGGGTTGCAGGTCAGTTCCCGCCACTTCAATCAACCGGACCTCACCTGCACCGCGAGGCGGTGAGACAGACATGGTCTTGATCAGCTCCGGCTGCGCATCAAGCTCCGCATCACTGATCCAACGCTGATCAACCGCATGGCCCGCAGCAACAAAGGCATTCAACCCTGTTTCGATGGCATCTTTGTTCAACGCGTCCATATCAACGGCGAAATCCAGCCGGGCTTTGTCCTGCGCAACTTGGCCACCAGTAACCGGCGCAGCCACGACAGCACAAAGCAGATGCAAGGCTGTGTGATAACGCATATGGGCATAGCGACGATCCCAATCGAGCTGCAATCGCACTGTCTCACCCACTGCGGGCTGTTCAACGCCATCAGCCAGGACATGCAACACCTCATCCGGCGCATCACCCTTGATGGTATTAACAATAGCGAGGTTACTACCATCCTCTCGCTGTAGACTACCTACATCGCCGGGTTGGCCCCCACCATTTGGGTAAAACACAGTGCGATCAAATTGAATACCACGCACATCAACTGCGGTGACGCTGGCCGTGCAACTTTGCAAATACGCATCTTCACGAAACAGCAGCGCGCTCATTTATGGTTTGTCTCCATTTTCTAGTCGGGCCAGCCGCTTGGTCAGGCGGGCCATATCGTCGCGTAAGGTATCGACCTGCCCTACAAACTGGTCTACTGAAGGACGTGCCACGAGCAAACGGGCTTCTTCCTGCAAATATTCAACCGTGGTTTCGGCCAAATTAAGCGCGATAGCACGCGGGTCCCCTATCACATTGCGCGCTGTTTCAGCCAAACGATGCGCTGGAATATCACCCACAAGCCGGGCAAGATCCGCCTCTGCATCCCAGTCGAGCGCTTGGAGGACGCGGCCCAATGCACCGGCCATCTGTATATCACCACTTATTTGCAGCGCTCTTTCAGCCGCCGGATCACGCAAGGCCAGCCTGGGCAATACCCAGGGTGGAATGAGGATGCTCGCCGCAGGCTCACCCGTCGCGGCATGCAAGAGGCTGTCGCTACCAATGGTGAAATCAAGACGGAACGGCGGAACACTAAGTCGAGCACTTTGCCCAGCATAGGGAGCCAATGCTTCTCGCAAATCCGCCCGCTGCAATAAGAGATGGTTGAGAACCGCCCGACCAAGCATCCCAACTAAACCGGTTGTTCGTCGCTGTAACGCTCAACATGACCTTCACGCCACCGGTCCACAAAACGCAAGCGGCTGCGAACAGGCTCAACATCCACTTCAATAATGCGACGGGCATAGGGACGCAGCACGTCAGCAATACTGTTCAGAGAGCCGATAAGGTAGAGATCGACATTCTCATATTCAACCAGATTCTGCACCGGCTCATGAAAATCACCATCGCCTGCAAACAATGCAAGCTTGGTCCATTTGCGCTTATGGAAGGAGCGGGTCATGTGATAGACCAAACCCACATCCACTGCCTTCTGAGTCGTGATTTCGTAGTTGATATGAGATTGATCAGGATGGATGACCGGGCCACCGCCAAGGTGGTTAGGCCAATAGAGCTGTTTTTTCTGCAGCCAGTAGTTCTTCACGCGAAGGCCTGGCCCCTTTGGGTAGGGAAAGGACAACGCATTGTGCAACTTGGAAGACATGGCCTGGTTGTCATCAGCATTAAAAAAGTAGCCTTCATCCACCTCATCGCCCAACTCATCTTCGATCAACCTTCTGAGTTCCAGATAGTTGATCTTTTCGCGGCCGAATGCCTTATAGGCATACGCACCGTCGATAAATAATCCGATAGTCATCTTGCTACTTTCATGAATAAATTAAGGTATGAAATCATTTTCATCGACCTGGTCCCACCTGCGGTCGTGCACAACTGACGTACTAACGTCCTTATCCAGTTCGGCCACTATGGGCGATACCGTTGTAACAACTACATTTGCAAACGATTAAATAGGCACACTCTTTGCCATTTAATTGGCGTCGAATTGGAAATTCTATTCGACTTTCCAGTCTTATGGCTTAGAAAATTGTAATCAAATTTATTTTTGCCCCAAAAATATAGAATACATAATCTAGTTTTAAATCAAAATCCCCCTCAAACACTCAACGCAACAGACGGAATAGCAAGTCTATCGCCGCCATACCCCAAAAGACATTGTTTTGTAATTCATCATTAGCTTCTGAACGCTTGTTTGCTTCACTAATTCGCTCACGTGCAATAATTTCGTCGCCAACCTGAATCGGCCGGTCAGCCGCAACACCTTGACGATACTCACTTAATGCCTTGGCAACCGCCTCCCGGTCCAAAACGGCAAAAGGCGCGCGACAGTAGTTGCAGGCACTGTGGTTGCGAACATCCACCTGTGCGCCACAGCTGTTGCACCTGATCTGAGCTACCTTCACCGCCAACTGCTTGCGCTCCACTTCCGTCAGGTCGCGGACAAACTGCTTCTCCTTGAGAAAGTGCCAAAAAGTGATCAAGCGACCGTGACCACTCGCGCAACGGTAGTAAGAGAAGTGATTGCCACGGGCCACATCCTGTGTCGACAATAACGTATCGTTACACCGCAGGCAACCGAGCTTAATGCTCAATGTTACGTGCCGACTCGCCTTTTCGTGCTGCGCATGCAAGCGATCAAACAAACCTACTACGGCGGCCGCCGTTAATTGCGCACTTTCGTATTGATCGAACCAGATCAACTGGCAATCAAAGCAAATATCCAACTCCAGCTCGCCACCATTTTTGCTGGCGTAGTGCTCTATCTTCATTGGCACACGACAATTTGGACAAGCTGGCATATCTATTTCCTATATCTTGAAGCCCTTGTGCAAGGCAACCACGCCCGCAGTCAGGTTATGGTAGTCAACACGTTCAAAACCAACATCTCGCATCATTTGGGCCAATTCCTCCTGGCCAGGATGCATACGGATCGACTCCGCCAAGTACTGATAGCTTGCAGCGTCATTGGCGACCAGCTCACCCATCTTGGGTAAAAGGCTAAAGGAGTAAAAGTCGTAGATCGGCGCCAGTGGCTTTGCCACCTTGGAAAATTCCAGCACCAGTAACCGTCCGCCCGGCTTGAGCACCCGGAACATTTCAGTCAAGGCAGCATCTTTATGGGTCATGTTCCGCAACCCGAAGGCCACGCTGACGCAATCGAAATAATGACTCGGAAACGGTAGTTTCTCTGCATCACACTGGGCGACAGGCAACATAAAACCCTTGTCCAGCAAGCGGTCCCGTCCCACGGTGAGCATGGAGCTATTAATATCAGTCAGCCAAACCTGTCCCGTCTTGCCGGCACGCTTGGCAAAAGCTAGCGATAGGTCACCCGTACCTCCGGCAATATCAAGCACCTTGGCGCCTTCACGCACACCACTCTGGGTAAACGTGAATGCTTTCCACACCCGGTGCAGACCCACCGACATCAAGTCATTCATTACATCGTACTTCTGCGCCACCGAGTGGAAGACTTCAGCAACCTTCTGCGACTTCTGCGACTCGGCAACTGTCTTGTAGCCAAAATGGGTAGTGTTTTCGCTCATGCCGATTCTATTCACTCTGGTTGATCCGCATCGCGGCTAAAGCCCGATGCAGCAAGCCGATTCAAATAATCCTGCCAGTTGACTGCGTGCTCCATTCCTAAGGCATACAGGACATCCCAGCCAAAAAGACCGCTGTCATGCCCGTCGCTAAACACGAGTTTGACTGCGTAATGCCCGACCGGTTCGATGGCAATAATATTCACGGCTTGCTTGCCCGGGATTGTTTTCATTGGCCCACCATGGCCGCGCACTTCTGCCGATGGGCTGAATACCCGCAGGTATTCACATGGCAACTTGAATTGCGCACCATCGTCGAACTTGACCTCCAACATGCGGCTAACGCTGTGCAGGGTAATATCGACGGGGAGGGGAGTATTGGAACTAAGGCCTGCCATACTGGTCCGCCAAACAATCAAGCCCGACATGATACAGTGAGCCACCCCTCCTGGACCCGACTAGCCGACGAATCGCTCGCAATACCGATACAAAAACGCGATTTTGGCAGACTTGTAATATTTCGGTCATGCTAAGTACTTAAGCTCTCGGCAAAGAACAGCAAACTTCGCCTATCTTTACCCCGTTTGCTAACACCTAGCCCAAAGGCCCCTTAGTCATGCCAGCAAATATTCTGCTTGTTGAAGACGAACCCGCGATCCAGGAACTGATTGCATTTAACTTGCAGCAGGCCGGCCACCACGTGTTACGCGCCGACTCTGCCGAAGCCGGCATGAATTTGGTGAAGAACGCCCTGCCCGACCTGGTATTACTCGACTGGATGCTGCCCGGCATGAGCGGCATCGAATTTTCTCGCAAACTACGCGCGGATGAACGCACCCGCCAGGTACCGGTCATCATGCTGACCGCGCGTTCTGAAGAAGCCGACAAGATCATCGGTCTGGAAACCGGGGCTGATGACTACATCACCAAACCCTTCAGTCCGCGTGAATTACAAGCACGTATCAAAGCCGTATTACGTCGACGCGCCCCGCAGATTACCGACGATATCGTAGAGGTCAATGGCTTGACACTGGACCCCGCCACCCACCGGGTAGCAGGTAACGGCACACCACTTGGCTTGGGCCCCACAGAATTCCGCCTGCTGCATTTCTTCATGACCCACCCCGAACGCGTGCACTCACGCACCCAACTGCTTGATCAAGTGTGGGGAGACCATGTGTTCGTAGAAGAACGTACGGTGGACGTGCATATTCGCCGTCTACGCTCTGCCTTGGAGTCAACCGGCCACGATGCCCTGATACAAACCGTGCGCGGCACCGGCTATCGCTTATCAGCCCAATAAGCACACGACCGGACTAAATTTTCATGCTTTTGTGGCGCTCTGCCTTGCTCCTGGCTGGCATCAGTCTAATGGGGCTTTTGTTCCAACCGTTCTTCGGTTGGTCGACCACATTGTTGGTCATCATCGCCGGCCTAGTCGGGATGCTCGCCTATCATCTATATAATTTGCATCGGCTCAACCGCTGGCTAAACGATCCAACGCCCCAGAGCATACCGGAAACCATGGGCAGTTGGGATGCGGTCTACAGCAAGCTCTACCGCATGGTCCGGGCGCAGGGTAAAAACCAGCGCATGCTTTCCGCTGCATTGGATCGCTTTGTCGCAGCGGGCGAAGCCATGCCCGAGGGCGTAGTGGTAATGGATGAGGAAGATCGGATCGAATGGTGCAATCCACGTTCGATGCAACACTTGGGCCTTGATCGAAAGAAAGATCTGGGCCAACACATTGCCTACCTCGTCCGCCAGCCTGCATTCCAGCAATACCTGCTCAATCAGGACTACAGCCAGCCAGTCGTCTTACGCCATGTAGCCGGCAATGACTTTGTGCTGAGCCTTCAGCTGGTTCCATTCGATAGCACGCGCAAACTGCTGCTTACCCGGGACATCACCCAACTGGAGCGTATCCAGACTGTACACCGGGACTTCGTGGCGAATGTTTCCCACGAGCTACGCACGCCACTCACCGTCGTTGGTGGATTTCTGGAAACACTGCTGGATATGCCAGAACTGGATGCGGCGACACGTGAAGCCCAACTGAAATTGATGTTTGAGCAGACACAACGCATGCAGCGGCTGGTTGAAGATCTGCTGACGCTTTCCCGACTGGAAAACGGTGTTGAGGGCCGGGAGGAACGCGTGGACACCCCTGCGCTGCTTCAGCAACTTGCCAGCGATGCCGAGGGCTTGTCACAAGGACGGCATACGGTTTCTGTCATGAAGGAAACCGACCTTTGCGTGCGGGGTAATTACGATGAGTTGCACAGCGCATTTGGCAATCTGGTCTCCAATGCTGTTCGCTATACCCCCGATGGCGGCCACATCACGTTAAGTTGGCAACTGGAACATGGCTATCCGGTCTTTTCTGTCACCGATACTGGACTGGGCGTAGAGGCCCAACATATTCCGCGCCTGACCGAACGCTTTTACCGGGTGGACCGGGGGCGTTCCCGCACCACGGGCGGTACCGGCCTGGGCCTTGCCATTGTCAAACATATTGCTCAGCGCCACCAAGCCAAGCTTGAGGTAAAGAGCGAGATCGGCGCTGGCAGTTGTTTTGCCATTGTCTTCCCGGCCAACCGGCTCTTGGAAATGGAAGACGCAATCCTCGCCAAGTAGGCCAGCAATACGCCCCTCAGCCCGACCAGTACGCACGCTTTCCCTATAACTCGGCAAGCACGATAAGAGGCGCAAACCCAAACGATGGCTCGATGTAGGTCGGCATTATCGAAATTGTAGTCCGACGTATACCGTTACATCTGTTGCCAGGCGACGCCGCCCTCACCTACCATGGACTCTTCCCTGATTCACGTGGTTGAACGATCATGAACCCCCTGCTACAAGCCAAACAACTGGGCCAGCGTATCTGGCTGGACAATCTCTCACGCGAACTGCTGGCCGGCCCGCTGCAGAAACTGATCGAGGAGGATGGCCTAGCTGGCGTCACTTCCAACCCAGCCATCTTCCAAAAGTCGATTTCCTCTGGCGCAGGCTATGCCAGTGACCTGGCCAAGCTTAAAACCCAAAACCTGACTACCGAACAGCGTTTCGAGGCCCTTGCGGTGCCCGACGTGCAAGCCGCCTGTGATCTATTCAAGCAAGCCTATGCCGATTCAATGGGTCAGGATGGTTACGTCAGCTTGGAGGTTTCACCCCACTTGGCGCGAGACGCAGCAGGCACAGAAAACGCCGCCAAGCGCTTATGGGCTGCCATCGGCCGGCCCAATGCCATGATCAAAATTCCAGCTACGCCGGAGAGTCTGCCTGCTTTTACGGCTGCCATCGCAGCCGGTATCAATGTCAACGTTACCCTGATGTTTGGCAAACCCCATTGCGACGCGGTGTTTGACGCTTATGTAGCGGGCCTGCGCCAACGCATCGCCAAAGGTGGCGATGTACGCCATATCCACTCGGTGGCCAGTCTGTTCCTCTCGCGTGTGGACTCGCTGATTGATGGCAAGCTTGATGCTATCGGTGGCGACGCCTTGCTACTCAAGGGTAAGACTGCCATCGCCATGGTACGGGTTGCCTATGCACATTGGATGCAGCGTTGGAATAGCAGTGAATGCGCCGACGTACGCGCTGCGGGTGCCAACATCCAGCGCCTGTTGTGGGCAAGTACGGGTACCAAGAACCCAACTTACCCCGATACCATGTATGTGGACGAACTGATTGGTGCCGATACCGTCAACACCTTGCCCGACGCCACCCTGGCGGCTTTCCGCGATCATGGTTCGGCCAAGGCGCGCCTCACACAAGGCGTGGCAGAAGCCGAAGCAACCTTGGCTAAGCTTGCCAGCTTGGTCATCGACCTGGACGCTGCGGCTGTACAACTGCAAGTGGATGGCTTGAAGCTATTCGACGAGGCCTTCGACAAACTACTGAGCTTGCTGGCCTAAACGGCAACAAGCCAAAAAACCTCGAAAAAAGCCGGATCAGATGATCCGGCTTTTTAATTGACGCAACCGCCATTTGAACTGGTTCTTACATCTCTACCTGCGTTCCCATCTCCACAACCCGGTTGGGCGGAATTTTGTAGAAATCAGTTGGACGCGAGGCATTGCGTTGCATCCAGGAAAACAAACGAAGCTGTATCCAGGGCATATCAGATGTTCTGTCGCAGATAATAGTCTCGCGCGAGAGGAAGAACGAGGTCGTCATCTCCTCGCAAATCAGACCATGGTCACGCTCGGCCAATGCCAATATTTCGGGCACCGCAGGATCTTCCGTAAAGCCATACGTCGCAATAATTTGCCAAAACGAATCGGAAAGACGCACCACCTTCATGCGCTGCTTTTCTTCCACCTTGGGAATATCGGTAGACTGCATGGTAAGAAAGACCACCTGCTCGTGCAGCACCTTGTTGTGTTTGAGGTTGTGCAAAAGCGCATGCGGGGTGGTATCCACGCTACCCGTCATAAAGATAGCGGTGCCTTCCACCCGATGCGGTGGACTAGCCTCAATGCTCTGAACAAAAATCTCCAGCGGCAGTTCACCATCATGAATCCGGTGGAACAACACCCGGCGGCCACGCTTCCAGGTAAACATCATCAGCAACATCACCAATCCAACGGCAACTGGAAACCAGCCACCTTCAGGAATCTTGGGAATATTCGCTGCCAACAGGGCTAAGTCGATAGTGATAAAACCGCATAGTAACAGGCGAATCAGCATGGTTCGGCGTGGATTATCCGGCTTTTTAAGTGCCACAAACGCAGTTAGCGTCGTCATTACCATAATGCCGCAGATTGAAAAGCCATAAGCAGCTTCAAGATTCCCGGAAGTCTTAAAGCTCAGCACCAGCACCAGCACAGCCACACACAGCGCCCAATTCACACTGGGCACATAAATCTGGCCTATCTCATTATCGGAAGTGTGCACAATACTCATGCGTGGCATATAGCCCAATTGCACCGCTTGACGGGTGATGGAGAAAACACCGGAAATCAACGCCTGCGACGCAATCACCGTGGCTGCCGTCGCAAGGATCACCAAAGGCAATACCAGGGGTTCAGGAGCCAGCAGAAAGAAAGGGTGACTGGCCGCGCTCGGATCCTGCAAAATCAGGGCTCCCTGGCCATAATAATTGAGCAGCAGCCCTGGCAGTACCAAGGCAAACCAACCAATCTGGATCGGCTTGCGCCCAAAATGGCCCATGTCGGCATAGATTGCTTCACCACCCGTTACCACCAGCACCACCGAGCCCAGCGATAGAAACGCCAGCATGGGCTGAGCCAGAAAGAAGCTCGCGGCATAGGTGGGTGACAGCGCTTTCAGTATCGATGGATTGTTCGCGATACTGTTGACCCCCAACACACCAAGGCTGACGAACCACAGCACCACGACGGGCCCGAAGAATTTACCGACGCCACCCGTGCCATGCTTTTGCACCGCGAAGATGCCAAAGATGATGACCATGGTGAGCGGAATCACAAAGCGGCCAAAGGACGGGTCGATCACCTTCAGTCCCTCTACTGCAGAGAGCACAGAAATAGCAGGCGTCAACGCGCCATCACCATAGAACAGCGCGGCCCCTGAAATACCCAACAGAATAAAGATGGAAAATTGCCCGCGCTTCCGATTCGCATTGCGCAGCGCAAGCGCCATCAAGGCCAGGATGCCTCCCTCACCGTTATTGTCGGCGCGGAGCATGAACAGCACGTATTTCAGTGAGATCACCAACAACAATGCCCAGGTGATCAGCGACAGAATACCAAAGACATTGTCTGGCGTAGCTGCCAACCCATGGTCTGGGTTGAAACACGCCGCCATGGCATACAACGGGCTGGTGCCGATGTCGCCATACACCACACCCAGCGCGGCCAGGGTGAGTCCGGCAAGCTTTTTGGGATCACTTTGATTTGAGCTGGCGTGCATTGATCAATGCTTTCATAAACCAGTTTGAGGCATGGCTGCGGATTATAGTCCTCTTGCTGCAACAATATGGTGCGCTGCAATAGAGGACGGGTGTAGATAAGACAAACCCTTATACAAGCGCATCCGGGTAGCGAGACCAGTCAAACAATGGGCCAGGGTCGGTCTTGCGATCAGGCGCAATATGGCAGTGCCCCACCAGATGCTGAATAGGATAGTGCGCCCGAATCACCTTCAGCAGCCTATCCAACATCGCGTACTGCTCTGCTTCATAGGGCCA
This sequence comes from Chitinimonas sp. BJB300, assembly GCF_002735695.1. GTDB lineage: Bacteria > Pseudomonadota > Gammaproteobacteria > Burkholderiales > Chitinimonadaceae > Chitinimonas. The sequence goes on along the minus strand of NZ_PDZH01000029.1, from coordinate 9,732 downwards.
CGCGTCACCGCCCTCCAATTCGATACCAATAGAGAAGTCATTGCAGCCTTCACGTCCCTGCCAGCGCGACACCCCCGCATGCCACGCACGCGCATTGCAGGATACAAATTGAATAATTTCACCGGTGCGACGCACAAAAAAATGTGCCGAGACCCGAGCATGTTGCAGCTCGGCAAAGCTGGTATGCGTACTGGGATCACAGCGATTCGTAAAGAGCCGCTCTACGCCATCGCCACCAAACTCGCCCGGTGGCAATGAAATGGAGTGGATGACCACCATATCGGGCTTCCGCCCTCCCGGCCGGTCATCACAATTTGGAGAGTCCACCCTCCGCACGGAAGCAAGCCAGCCATCGGCGGACAAAACCATGTTCATGCTGTCTTGCCCCGGAAGTCACACAAGTCACGAACAACACAAGCAGGGCATGCAGGCTTGCGGGCTTTACAAACATAGCGTCCATGCAAAATCAGCCAATGATGCGCATCAAGCATAAACTCTGGCGGAATCACCTTAAGCAGCTTGTCCTCCACCGCTCGTACATCCTTACCCGGCGCAAGACCCGTACGGTTGGAAACTCGGAAGATATGGGTATCCACCGCCATCGTGGGTTGGCCGAACGCGGTATTGAGCACCACATTGGCCGTCTTGCGCCCCACACCGGGCAGCGCTTCCAGTGCCTCACGGGTTTGTGGGACTTGGCCATCATGCAGCTCCATCAACATCCGGCATAGCTCTATCACATACTTGGCTTTGCTGCGGAACAAGCCAATGGTGGCGATATAGCTTTCCAAACCCGACTGGCCCAAGGCATAAATGGCAGCGGGCGTATTCGCCACCGCATAGAGCTTGCGCGTAGCCTTGTTGACGCCAACATCGGTGGCTTGCGCAGAGAGTACGACGGCAACCAACAATTCGAACGGACTGCTGTATTCCAATTCAGTACGTGGCGCTGGGTTTTGCGCCCGCAAGCGCTCAAAAAATTCGCGACGGCTATCTTTGTTCACTGCGGGGCCTGGGATGGGTCGGGCTGTTGCATATTGTGCTGAATAAAACTTTCGATCAGGGCGGAAGTCTCTCTCGGGTCAGAGACGAAACTTTCAAAGGCAAGGCCAATATGATAACGGCCTGGTACCTCGACAGGAAAGCAGCTGGCAACCCGGCAGCGCGCTTGAATAATGTGCTCACGCCCCGCCAAAGGCAGCATGAAGTAAAGATGGCACTCGCTATCAATATCCAGCGGGCGTTCATGCTCCACGCCCAGTCCATCACTGGAAATATCCTCGATGTGACTCAGCAGCCCCTCACCACGCATGGGCACCAACTTGACCCAGGTCTTGTATCGAATCCGGTCATGAAGTCGGTAATTAAGCTGCACATGTGCTCTCTACAGTTGAGATGACTGAGCCAGTAAAAATTGGTGAGCCGTAATGCCTACTTGCTTTGCTTGTTGGCTGTGCCGTCTTTTGGACGACGCAGTTTCATCGGAATCGTGACATCCGCTTTCCACTGCTCTTCTTCACGCTCACGAGCGGCCTGAATATAGCGCCAGACAGCAAACACGCCAGCGATCACACCTACACAGATAATGCCGAAGGCCAAACCAAACTGTCCTTTTTTTAGAAACACGACAAATAAGATCGCGCCAATGGCATAAGCCGCTTTACCAATCCAATCCATACTTCCTCCTTGGTCGGCGCCTTGGCTTCCCTCTCCCTTTTGCGAGCCTGGGTACACCAAGGTCAACTGAGTTCAGGGCGCAGGCCCCTCCCGTAAGCGCTTTGCTCGCGCCATCATTTCTGCAATACGTACTGCTTTTGCATCAACCGCTGGCACCGTCTCCGAAGGTATTATCGCCTGAGGAGCCAGCGCCGTATCAAGCTTAGCGTAGCTTTCCTTCACCGCTAACTGCGGATCATTCTTCTTGGCCAACGCTTTCGCAGCGAGTCGTTCAGCCCGTTCACGTTTATCGCGGTCAACGCGAAACAAATGAAACTGGTGTCGACGCCGCCAACGGCTGGCCTCTGCCTGCTGCTGTACAGACTGCGTAGGCACAACAACAGCGGGCTTCAAGTCGATACAGTCCACAGGGCATGCCGGTAAGCATAGTTCGCAACCCGTACATTCCGCCTCAATGACGGTATGCATCTGTTTGACCGCACCGACAATGGCATCCACCGGACAAGCCTGGATACAAAGCGTACAACCAATGCAGTGCAATTCATCAATAAGCGCCAATACCCGGGGCTTGTGCTGCCCGTTTGCTGGGTTGATCGGCTTGATTGGTCGTTGCAGCAACTGTGCCAGCATGACCAAGCCTGCATCACCACCCGGCGGGCATTGGTCGATGTCCGCGCGCCCATCCGCCAAGGCCTCGGCATAGCCATGGCAATCAGGGTAACCACAATGGGTACACTGAGTTTGGGGCAAGATGGCGTCAATACGCGCTACAAGCGATACCTGCATGGTTGGAACTTAGTCTTTCAACTCGGCAATGGCGCGAATTGATTCAGCGACCAAGCCTGGGCCCCGGTAAATCAAACCGCTATATAACTGGATTAGTGATGCACCGGCTTCAATCTTCTCGGCAGCATGGCTCCCCTCAAGAATACCGCCAACACCAATGATGGGCACTCGCCCCGACAAAGCGGCAGACAATGCCCGAATCACCACCGTAGACTTTGCCCGTACCGGCGTGCCAGACAACCCCCCCATCTCCTGACCGTGGCGAATATGCTCTACCCCCACGCGCGATAACGTTGTGTTGGTCGCGATCACACCATCAAATCGGTATTCGATCAGCAAACGGGCAATCTCATGGATCTGGTCCGTCTCAAGGTCCGGGGCTATCTTCAATGCAAGCGGCACATAACGGCCATGCTGCGTAGCTAAACGCGATTGTTCATTCTTCAATACCGACAGCAACCGCTCCAACTCATCACTTTGCTGTAGCTGCCGTAGATTTTTGGTATTCGGTGAAGAAATATTCACCGTAATATAGCTAGCATAGGGGTAGACCCGCGTCAGGCACGCCAGATAGTCGTCATTGGCACTTTCAATCGGCGTATCGAAATTTTTACCAATATTGATGCCAAGCACACCACTGTACTGGCTGGCCTCTACATTGCTCACCAGCGCATCAAGACCACCATTATTAAAACCAAGCCGGTTGATGATCCCCTCGGCTCCCGGTAACCGAAACATACGGGGAGAAGGATTGCCCGGTTGTGGGCGTGGCGTGACAGTACCAATCTCAATGAAACCAAATCCCAAATCAGCTAACGCATCAATGTGTTCGCCATTCTTGTCCAAGCCCGCAGATACACCTACTGGATTAGGAAAGCGAAGCCCCATGCATTGCGTAGGCAGTTCACCTTCCCGGCTACCCAGCACGGTCGCAAAACCAAGCGCATGCAAGGCTTCCAAACCAGCAAATGTCAGCTTATGGGCTTTCTCCGGCTCCAGCGAAAACAATAACGGGCGCAGCAATGGATAAAGCATGGGTCAAATCTCGATTCAAGGATTCAGTTTGCTGCAAGCTTCTAACGTATTACGCATCAGCATGGCGATGGTCATCGGGCCTACGCCACCGGGTACTGGAGTAATCCAACCGGCCCGCTCACGCGCTACATCAAACTCCACATCACCGCATAGTTTGCCGCTATCCAGCCGGTTGATACCCACATCAATCACGATGGCCCCCGGCTTGATCCAGTCACCCTTCACAAAGTTCGGTATGCCTACCCCCGCCACCACGACATCAGCCGCCCTTACTTTCTCGGCAAGATCGCGGGTCTTACTATGACATACCGTAACGGTAGCGCGCGCCAGCAAGAGCTCAAGCGCCGCTGGACGGCCTACGATATTTGACGCACCCACCACCACGGCATCCTTACCAACCAGGTCAACGCCGGTCTTTTCCAACATCACCATCACGCCATGTGGTGTGCAAGGGCGCAAGAGCGGCATCTTCAGCGCCAGACGGCCAAAATTATAAGGGTGGAACCCATCCACATCCTTAAGCGGGTTGATCGTTTCAATGACTAGTTCAGCATTGATATGCTTAGGCAACGGCAGCTGTACCAGGATGCCATCTACCTCCGGATCATTATTCAGCTTCTGCACCAAATCCAAGAGCGCTTGCTCGGTCAACGTCGCCGGCAACTCATAGGACAAAGAGCGAAAGCCCGACTTTTCGCAGGCCAGCTTCTTATTACGTACATAAACAGCCGAAGCGGGGTCATCCCCCACCAACACAACAGCCAAAGCCGGTGCACGGCGACCACTGGCAAGCCGCACTGCGACCTTCTCGCCCACTTCAGCGATAATTTCAGCAGAAATCATTTTGCCATCAAGTAATTGTGCGCTCATGCCCAAGCTCCAAACGGAATTCAAAGAAACGAATTCTCTCATTTTTCACCCGGCACCCCAAGTAAAGACTTGACAGTCCTTACGGTCGCCAATATTATTGCTGGCTCGTCGGGGCGTAGCGCAGCCCGGTAGCGCACCTGGTTTGGGACCAGGTGGTCGTGAGTTCGAATCCCACCGCCCCGACCATAGTTTTTCCCGGCAGTATGAATTGAAGATGCGCCCGTAGCTCAACCGGATAGAGCAACGGCCTTCTAAGCCGTAGGTTACAGGTTCGATTCCTGTCGGGCGCGCCAGACCAACTCCGGTTCTGGTCAGCAATCAGTAAAAATCTCATCTCGATTTATCGGTGGTGGCTGTAGCTCAGTTGGTAGAGTCCAGGATTGTGATTCCTGTTGTCGTGGGTTCGAGTCCCATCAGCCACCCCATTTAAGTACATTCCATTAGCCCAACAACACTGTTGGGCTTTTTTGTTTCTCTACCCATACGTAAGCCTGCAATACGCTACGTTATGCTGCGTATCCATTCAAAAATTCAAAAGCATTTGAAAAAATTCAAAAGCATTTGAAAAGAAAAAAGCCCCCGCGCTTAAGCTGGGGGCTTTAATTTGGCTACAAATCCAATTATTCGCCGTTGGCCACGCGCAAAGCTAGCGCGATACCGCGTGCAGCTTCCTTGATTTCACCCAGCGAAGGAAAGCTTGGTGCAATTCGAATGTGTCGATCGCTTGGATCCTTGCCATAAGGGAACGCCGCACCAGCCGGCGTCAAAGTGATACCGGCCTCCTTCGCCAACTCCACCGTTCGCTTGGCTTTACCTTGCGGGGTAAGCAAGTCAATGAAGTAACCCCCCTTCGGATAAGTCCAGCTCACGCCTTCGATATCACTCAACAACGCCTCAAACTGCGCCAGCACGACATCAAACTTGGGCTTAAGAATCAGGCGGTGCTGTTCCATTAACGCTTCGACGCCTGCCTTATCCTTCAGGAAGCGGACATGACGCAGTTGGTTGACCTTGTCCGAACCAATGGTGCGAATAGAAACCGCCTTGGTCCACGCCGCAATATTGGCCACAGAAGAGGCCAGCGCAGCCAAACCGGCTCCCGCCAAGGTGATCTTACTGGTCGAGGCAAATACCAATGCACGGTCAGCATTGCCAGCCTTGGCACAAGCATCGATCAAATTAGCCACCTGAACATTGTCAGTGCTCAGATGGTGCACGCGGTAGGCATCATCCCAGATAATCCGAAAGTCTGCGGCAGCGGTCCTCATTGCGGCCAAACGTGCCACCACTTCGTCGGAATACACGACACCGCCCGGATTACTGTACTTGGGCACACACCACATACCCTTGATGCTGGCATCTTCAGCCACCAGCTTTTCCACCAAATCCATATCCGGGCCGGCGTCGCTGATCGGGATATTGATCATCTTGATGCCCAACGCTTCGCAGATAGCAAAATGCCGATCGTAACCAGGCACTGGACACAAAAAGGTGATTTGGCCTTGCTGTCCCCAGGGCTTGGCACTGCCAGGCACACCGTACAACAGACCAAACACGATACTGTCATGCATCAGCGCAAGACTGGAATTGCCATCGACTACGACCTGACCCGCCGGTACCTCAAGAATACTGGCGAACAGCGCACGCGCTTCCGGCAGACCTACAGCACCGCCATAATTCCGGGTATCAGTTCCATCGGCAGCTTTATATCCATCTACCGCATCAAGCAGCGGCAATGCCAAGTCGAGCTGTTCAGGGGCGGGCTTACCACGTGACATATCAAGCTTGAGGCCTTGCTGCTTGAAAGACTGGTACTGAGCGAGTGATTCTGCGTGATTCATGATGTATTCCGGGATACTGAAGGGAGAGGTCGTGCAGGATGTGGATGTGATTTTACTACACAGCTATGCGTTTGAGTCCTTGGCCTAAGTACGGCGCTACGAGGATAATCACCGCCTTCGCCACTCACAGGTTGCCAGCATGCAAGCCTCCATCAATGTACTGGGTCAGCCGTTGCTTAGCTGTAGCATGCAGCCGCTTATCGGTTTCTTTCGTGATGGCTGCTGTAATACTGGCCATGACGATACCGGCCGGCACACCGTTTGTGTCCAGGTTACTCAAACCTTTCTCAATTTCTCAACTGCTCAGGGAAATGACCTTGTCACACCGCGGCCTGAATATGGGTTTAGCGGACTTGAACCCGGTAATTTCTGGTGTCTGTGTGCGGGTCGTTGGATAGAAGCGCTGTTGGAAGGTGTCGCCGCCCCTATTCGGCTGGCTGCCACGCACGAGGACGTATTGGAACTTGTCTCACTGGAAACACTCGTTGCTCATGCGCTTGATCGCCCCTAAATACATTTGTGACAACTCAAATTAAGTCACGGCACCTTCACGCTTCAGCGAACACAACCGCATCAGCCTCATTTTTGCAGAATGCTATGACCCACAAACTAGAACATCTCTTCGCCAACAACCGCCAATGGTCAGCCGATATCAAAGCCGAACGGCCGGATTTTTTCGAGCGACTCTCGCTTCAGCAGAATCCGCAATACATGTGGATAGGCTGCGCCGACAGCAGGGTACCCGCCAATGAACTGATCGGCCTTCTTCCCGGCGAGGTCTTTGTCCACCGCAATGTGGCGAACCTGATCGTCCACTCCGACCTCAACTGCCTTTCAACCCTGCAATTCGGCGTCGATGTACTGAAGGTTAAGCACATCATCGTCTGCGGCCATTATGGCTGCGGTGGGGTAAGAGCCGCGCTGAACGATACACGTATCGGCTTGGCTGACAATTGGCTGCGGCATATCCAGGATATCCGCCGCGTACATATGCGCTGGCTCGATAAATTCCCACCGGAAATGCGCGCAGACATGTTGTGCGAGTTGAATATCGTGGAGCAGGTGGTCAACGCCACCCAGACTACCGTGGTACAAGACGCCTGGGCCAGGGGCCAGGAAGTAACGGTTCATGGCTGGTCGTATCGAATCAACGATGGATTGTTGAATGACCTCGGGATGAGCATTCATCACCCCGAAGCGTTGCTCGACCTATATAAAGAATATTTCAAGAAGAACGAATACACCGACTGAGAACCTGTCTAAAGTCTGCATCGCTTAGGCGCAGCAAGCATTAGATAGGGGGTAAGCCGCTGATCCATATTACCTAACTAGACAGCATAAGGGGACTTGCGTAGGATCACGCGCCCTTTTGCCCTCTCAGTCGGAGTTCTTTTCGATGCCCTCCCCCGCCTCTTCTGCCCGCGCCTGCGGCATCGACTTTGGCACATCCAATTCTACTGCCGGCTGGCTACGCCCTGGTCAATCCGCCCTGCTGGCATTGGAAGATGGTAAAGCAACCCTGCCTTCAGTGGTCTTTTTCAACGCGGAAGAAGACAGGATCAGTTATGGCCGTGCCGGCTTGAACGACTACCTGGAAGGCTACGAAGGCAGGTTGATGCGTTCGCTGAAGAGCTTGCTGGGTTCGAGCCTGATTGATGGCCAAACTGAAGTCATGGGTCGTGCCCTACCCTTTCGTGAATTATTGGCGCACTTTATTGGCGAACTGAAATGCCGCGCAGAAAACAATGCTGACCGCGCTTTTGATACAGCGGTATTCGGTCGCCCAGTCCATTTTGTGGACGATAACGAAACCGCCGACCAGCAAGCCCAGCGCACCCTGGCCGAGACAGCGCTGGCTGTCGGCTTCAAAGAGGTCAGCTTCCAATTCGAACCTATCGCGGCAGCTTTTCATTACGAACAGGACATCACCCGCGAAGAATTGGTGTTGATTGTCGATATTGGCGGCGGTACTTCCGATTTCTCGTTGGTCAGGTTGTCGCCTCAGCGTGCTCGTCTCACTGACCGGCAGGATGATCTTTTAGCCAATGGTGGCATTCATATTGGTGGTACTGATTTCGACAAGTACCTAAGTCTGAATGCGATCATGCCGTTGCTCGGTTATAAGACCCGGCTACAAAACAATTCGGAAGTGCCCTCCAGCTACTACTTCAATCTGGCCACATGGCACACCATCAATTTCAACTACACCCGCAAGATCTGGATGGAGTTGCAAGAGGTTTACCGTGACGCGCTGGAGAAGGAAAAACTCGACCGCCTATTACGTCTGATCGAACACCGCGAAGGCCACTGGCTGGCACTACAAGCGGAAGAAGCAAAGATCGGCCTGTCTTCCTCGCCGTCCATGATGCTGTCGCTGGATCGCATTCACGTAGGTCTTTGCCACGAGATCCAACGCAGCGATTTTGACACTGCAGTCAGTCATCTCGTCGATGGTGTTGCCCGTACTGTCAGTCAACTACTGCAGGATGCCAATCTGGCAGCTGACCAAATCGACACCGTGTTTTTCACCGGTGGTTCCAGTGGCGTACCCCTATTGCGCCAACGTATTGCCGCGCTCTTACCCGCTGCCCGCGCTGTCGAGGGCGATCTGTTCGGCAGCATCGGCGCAGGCCTGGCAGTAGAAGCACAGCGCCGCTACGGCAGTTGATCCCCATACCCAAGCAACGAAGCATTGGCAGCCATTCAGGCTGTGAATCGCCCGTGGCTTTATTCCAAGTCGGCGCCATTGAGCCCGACAGCTTTATTTATCGTCAAGGAAGTAGCTATGCGTATCACCCCGTTTCGCGCCATTCAATTAGCTGGCATCTATGCCCTGGCCTTTCCAGCCCTGGCAGATAGCACTACCCCCAGCCCGAAACAGATTCGTTTTGTTGTGCAAGGTGGTCTGACAGTTGGCGGCGACGAAATCAATAATGTTCAGACCAACCGAGGCGAGGACGAAACCCGCGCAGGTGGTCTCGTACAGCAGGTGTTGGCATTTTGGCGCAGACAGCCACCCTGCCAGTAGCGGCTCAATTGACCTACAACTTCCATGCTGATGGCAATAGCTATTCAAATGGCAGTACCACCTACCACCGCCCCCCCCTTGAACTGGTGTTCTACTACACCGGCGTAGAAAAATGGCGCTTTGGTGCAGGTCTGCGACATGCCGGTAACGCCAAGTACAAAATCTCGCAAGATGGTTACTCTTCCACTACCGCAAACTTCAAGGCAAATACCGGCCTGATCCTAGAAGCCGGCTATACGATCACGCCATCGGTATGGGTTAGCGGCCGCTATGTAAAAGAAACCTATAACTGATGTTACGCAGTAGCTGCGAGAAGCAGCTGTAACTGATCATAAGCCGCGCGGGAGGCGTTGATCAGTAACTTGCGGCAAAGTGCGAATGGGTTCTTCTGCGTCTTGATGCTCAGGCATTCAAGTTTGAAGGCTGCGCAAATCGTCATGAACACATGGTTGCTTTGGGTGCGAACTGTACGCGTAGGCGACTTGGCCAGACTGG
>NZ_PDZH01000298.1 GCF_002735695.1 Chitinimonas sp. BJB300 | reverse complement strand
CGGTTTACGATCCACGCTTCCTTCCCACGCTCGGTCACCCTCTCGCAGTTGCGCTTCACTTCGTTCGCTGTGATCAACTTACGGCGGGAATTCCACCCGCAGGAGTGCGCCCATGCTGGGCGCACATGAACACGACAATACCAAAGCAGGTAATGTCTGTTCTTCTCATGGCTTGAATTTAGAGACTAAATCACCTCGGCTTCATTAGACACCTTCCAAGCATCAGTCCGCCGTACAAGAAAAGGACAAGGTGGATTAGCACGCAGAACTTGCCTGAACCCTGCTTCTCTTATGTGAACCTGAGACCAATTATTCCCGGGCTTGGCCATTCTTAGAACTTGTTTACGATCTGTCACGAGCAGGTATCGGCAGGATGAAGCGCAGCGCAGAAACCGGAATGTACTTTTGTGCACGAGGATTTTGAGCAGCACATGAGCCCTGATCACGGCTGCGCAGTAAGATCGTAAACAAGTTCTCAGTAAATCAACTGCAATCGCAACGCCTTGATCACAGCCTGATGCTTATTGGCGCAATCGAGCTTATGCACTGCATTTTGCAGGTGGAACACCGCTGTACGCTCGGTAACACCAATGATCTGCCCGACTTCCCAGGCAGTCTTGCCCTCCATAGTCCAGCGTAGGCACTCCAATTCACGGGCAGTCAAGGCTTGCGCCACCGTCTCGGGCGGGGGCAACCATAACTGACTGGCCGGAGGCAACGCCATATTGGCGAAAAGCTGCAACTGCGCACAGGCCAAACCCAATTCCCGCGGCGCCAGCAATTCACTATCGCGAACCGCCTCCACATATAGTCTTACCCGGCCATTCTGCGACCTGGCCCCGACTTCGATACCCGATTTCAAACCCGCGCCAGCGAGTATCTCGCCCAGCTCACCCGCCCCTTCCTGTTGGTAATAGCCTGCATCCCAAGCCACAGGCTGCATACGCTCACGCCGTCCGATTGCTTTGGGGTCTGTTGCCAGAAACGTCTGGTTGGTCCAAGCCTCTTCCAACCAAGCTTGTGGATAATGGGCAAGGCCATGTTCAATCGGCTTGCCCCCTGGTTGGTCCGCAACAATACAAATATCGTAATAATCAAAGCCTAACAACTGCGAAAGCTTGCTTAATTCCCCAAGCAATGCTCCCTCCTCCCTCACCGACAACAGCCCGCTGTAGAGCTCTTCTATCATTTATCAGCGCCTAAGTTGGTTATCCCTAATTCCCTAATTCAATTTTTTTCCAAGGGTATAACATGGCCCGCTTTAAGCTAAAGCGGAAGGGCGCTGCGGAGGGGCAGGTGTTGGAATGACGCCCACGTCAATGGGGCACGCTATTCGTGATTTACTGGCGGAAATCGGCATAGGGGCGACCAGATGTTCTGGCCGACCCCTGCCACACCACCCGGCATGCGGGTCCGCACCGGGCGGTTGGAGCAGTTGAGGTCAATCTGCCTCCAATTGATGCACATCGCCCGGTTT
>NZ_PDZH01000297.1 GCF_002735695.1 Chitinimonas sp. BJB300 | reverse complement strand
CACGCGGCAACACCACCCGCCATTACTACGATGCCGCCGGCCAGCTGCGTTACACCGTCAATGCGCTGGGTGAAGTGCGCCAGCTGGATTACACCGCGTTTGGGGAAGTCTGCCGCACGACGGTCTATACGCAACGGCTGGGTAATCTCAATGGTTTGAACGGCGGGCTGCTGACCGACGCCATCCAGCAAACCTTGACGGCATTGGCGAATGCCAACGAGGACAAGACCAGCCGTATCAACTACACCCTGCGCGGTCTGGTCAAAGAAGCCCTCGACAGCCTGGGCAAGTCCACCCGCACGACCTATACCGCCTTCGGCGAAGTGGACCGGCTGGTCAGCCCGATCGACGCAGGCAGGGTCACGACCACGCATTTCCAATACGACGCCCGTGGCAAGCTGATCTCAACCCGGCAGGATGAGGGTGGCCTGAATCTGATCACGGCCACCGACTACGACGCCTTCGGTCGCGCCACCGCCCTGACGGACGCCAGCGGCAACACCACGCGCATGGAATACGACCGCCTCGGTCGCAAGGTGGTCGTCACCAACCCGCTTAACGCCAGACAAAGCACGGTCTACGACGCCTTTGACCGCGTACTCAAGCAAACCGATGCGCTGGGGCATGTGACCACCACCGCGTACGACACAGCCACCCGTCGCATCACCGTCACCACGGCCGATGGGGTGAAGACCAGCAGCGAACGCAACCGGCATGGGGAAGTGGTCAAGCTCACTGACGGCAATGGCAACACCACCACCTACCAGTACAACGCCGACGGCAAACTACAAAGCAGCACCGATGCCCTGGGCAACACGAGTCGCAAGGCTTACGACAGTGTCGGCAATGTCATCAGCACGACCGACGCCAACGGTACGGTCACGCAATACCAGTACGACGCCGCCAACCGGCAACTGCAAAAGCAGATCGACCCCACGGGCTTGAACCTCACCAGCCGCGTCACCCTGGATGGTCAGGGCCGCACGGTGACCAGCATCGACGCCAATGGCGTCATCACCCGTAACCACTTCGACCGCAAGGGTCAGCTGACGGCGGTGGTGGTGGACGAGGGGGGGCTCAAGCTACGCACCGAGTACCGCTACGACGACCAGGGCAATAAGCTCAGTGTCACCGAAGGCGCGGGTTCCCCAGCCGCCAAGACCACCCAGTATGAATACGACAAGCTGGGCCGGCGGATCAGTGAAACGGTCGACCCAACAGGGCTGAAGCTCACCACGCGTTACGACTACGATGCCGTCGGCAATGTGGTGGCGAAGTGGGATGCCCAGCGCAACGCCACCCGCTTTGCCTATGATGCCGTGGGTCGGCAACGCTACAGCATCAATGCCCTCGGTGAAGTCACCGAGAAGCAATATGACGCCGCAAGCCGGTTGACCCGTACCACCCAATACGCCAAAGCGATTCCCAACCCGATGGTGGGTGAAGCCGAACTCAACGCGCTCCTGCGTACAGATCCTTACGCCAAGGACACCGCCAACCGCA
>NZ_PDZH01000296.1 GCF_002735695.1 Chitinimonas sp. BJB300 | reverse complement strand
CCAATACTGTTCGGTTATGCTAGAAATGACAAAATTTCAGTATAACTGCAGCCTCAGCAATAAGCGGAACAAACATGGCACGAACCAAGGCGACTCTGGGTCAAGGGGTGCGGTTAACAGATCATCTCGGCGCCAGCTTGTTTGCTCGGGTCTATCCGATGGACGCAGTTACTCAACTTCTTGACAAGCATGGGTGCAATAGTCGGCGCGTGCGCAGCTTTCCTGCCAGCACCGTGGTCTACTTCAGTATGGCACTGAGCCTATATCCTGAAGCGGCGTATGAAGATGTATTTGCAGCCATGACGCAAGGCCTATCTTGGCTACAAGGCAATGCGACATCTTCAACGGTTAACAAAGCGTCCATCACAGAAGCGAGAGCAAAGATTGGGTACACCGTTTTGCGCGATCTGCAAGCGCAGTGTTGTCCTGCGTTGGCGGTGATGGAGCAGCACCCCGAGAGCTTTTACGCGGGCTTGCGTCTGGTGGCGATGGACGGCAGCAGTTTTGATGTGCCAGATGAGCCGGCCAACGCTAACGCGTTTGGGTATCCAGAAGGGGGGCGTGGGCCTGCGGGATACCCCAAGGCGCAGTGCGCCGTACTGGTCGAATGTGGCACGCACGCGATCATGGCGGGAAGCATTGGGGCGTACCGGGATGCGGAATGGACGCTTTGTCAATCACTGCTACCCACGCTCAATAGCACGATGCTGTGCATGGCTGATCGTGGGCTCAATGGATTTGAGCACTGGCAGCAAGCCAGTCAAACGGGTGCGCAATTGCTATGGCGTGTTGCCAAAAGCAGGAACCTTCCGGTCAACAAGGTACTGGAAGACGGTTCATTTTTAAGCACGATTTATCGTCGTGACAAGAAGAGCGAGCGCGCATTGGAGGCCATTGAGGTAAGGGTCATCGAATACGCCTTGCCTAACATGCCAGAAAGTGAGCCGCGCTATCGGCTAATGACGACCTTGCTTGACCCATGTGTGGCACCAGCACAAGAGTTGGCAGCGCTTTACCACGCTCGCTGGCATGTGGAGAGTGTGTTTGATGAATTAAAAACACATCTGCGTCAAAGCCGACGTGTACTGCGCAGCAAAACGCCAGACCTGGTGCGTCAAGAATTCTATGGGTGGATGCTGGCACACTACGCTGTGCGCTGGTTAATGCACAGTGCAGCCAGACCAGGGCAAAAAAGCCCACTGGACTTGTCATTTACTAAAACTGTTCATTTGTTTCGACGCGCCCAACCGCAGTCTGGCGCTTTTTCCCCCAGCGAAGCCGCGAAAACGAAAGCAGTGGTTTGCACAACTGTTGCAAAACGCGAGTTGCCTCAAAAGCACCAAAAGTCGCCAGCGCAGAAATCCAAGAATGGTTAAACGAAGGGGCACAGCATTTGCAAGCCACAAGCGCGGGCAAAAGCTGCATCAACCCATTGATTTAACCATTGTGCTGGTCTCACCAAAACCGATATCGGCATCATGGCGAATTCCTAAATACATCTAACCGAACAGTATTGG
>NZ_PDZH01000295.1 GCF_002735695.1 Chitinimonas sp. BJB300 | reverse complement strand
CCTACCATCGCCGACAAGCCCGTTGCTGTCGCCGCACCAAACGTGCTCAGCAAATAGTCGGTGTACAAATCGAGTTCTTTGTTCTTCATGGCGACAGGTTATCGTATGCACTGCGTAACATCAGTTGATAATTCTGACTCAGCAGGATGCAAGGCGAAGCAGGCTCCATCGGGTAACTGAAATGTCGACCAATAGTCGGACTCAACGACCAATGGGGGTGCGGCAGAAAACTTGGACTACTAAGAGGTAGTTCATGTACTCATACGAAGACCGCATCCGTGCAGTTTGGCTCTATATAAAGCTCGGGAAGCGCCCCGCGGCGACCATTCGCGTGCTGGGGTATCTAACAAGGCAGGCTCTCAGGAACTGGCATCGAGAATACGAGCAAGGCTACGATTTGCCAGAAGTTTATGTGCGCACGAAGCTGAAGTACTCGGCCGAGCAGAAGAAAGTGGCGGTCGAGCACTACCTGAACCACGGATGCTGCATTGCCACAACCCTCAAACAACTAGGATATCCGGAGCGTCGGACGCTGACAGCCTGGGTGGGTGAACTGCGTCCAGAAACACGGAAACGCGTCGTTGGCAAAGCCAGGGGTGAAGTGCATCCTCAAGCGTTGAAACAGGCAGCGGTCATCGAACTGTGCACGCGACAGGAAAGTGCACGCGCCATTGCACAAAAGCTGGGCGTAAGTAGGCCCACGTTGTACAACTGGAAAGATCAACTACTCGATCGTGGTGTTCCCGCATCCATGCGACATCACAAGGATTCGCTACCAGTACTGGAGCGTGCGGAGCTGGAGCAGCAACTTGAATCACTTCAACGTGATATCCGGAAGTTACAACTTGAGCACGACCTTTTGAAGAACCGCCCACACGGCGCGCAGCGCCTACTTTTATCATCGAGCCCGGTTACAAGTTGCTGACAAGTATGCTGGCGTACGTCACCTCATCACTGACATCTTCGAGCAAAATCACCGTTGCTATGGCTACCGTCGGATACACGCATCCCTGGGCAAGCAGCAGCGCTTCATCTCGGAGAAAGTCGTGCGACGTTTGATGACGCAGGAGCGCCTGGTCGTTGCCACGACGAAGCGTCGTCGGTACGGTTCCTACTTGGGGGAAATCAGCCCGGCGCCAGAGCTGAACTGATCTGGCAATCGGGCACCGTCAAAACGGGCAACTGTCAGATCAAGTCTGAACTTCTACATCTCAAGTAATTCAATAGTCTGCTTGGCAGGATGATTTGCGCAGTTCAAGGCAGGCATTCTCACCCTCCCCAGCATATCGGGCTGATTTGCGGCATTGGAAAGTGATCGAGATCGAATCCAAGCGCACATACAGGTCACGCCCCATTCCCATGCTTAGCCTGAGCCGCATAATGATGCTCATCAAGCTTGCCCAAATGCAAAGCAGATAAAGGCTGATCCAGCGATAAATCATCTCTGTCAGAAAAGGTATTGTTATAACTGATGTTACGCAGTGCATACGATAACCTGTCGCCATGAAGAACAAAGAACTCGATTTGTACACCGACTATTTGCTGAGCACGTTTGGTGCGGCGACAGCAACGGGCTTGTCGGCGATGGTAG
>NZ_PDZH01000294.1 GCF_002735695.1 Chitinimonas sp. BJB300 | reverse complement strand
TTTCGTGCCTACGCATCAAACATATCGTTACCGATATGCCTGCAAGGCTCGATACCAGGCTCGTGGCTAGCGATTACCTGGACGGGATTCCCACCCGCTAGTTTATGCAGCATTGCCAAGCCGCAACACACCTCAGACCCCTACCCCTAGACGGATGACTGCAAACAGCCATTAGCAGACGGTTCCACCATTCCTATGAAATATTATCTATGTGCTGAGACCTAATCTCGCACGTAAGATCAGTTTTACCGCACGCAGGGTAGTATCCATGGCCTCTGATAGCTTTTGAGCATCCGATATCCCGTCGTGCAGCATGGTGCTACGCAAGCCGTACGCATCCCCAATTTTCTTGGCTAGGTCTTCTCTTTCCGAAGCATTTAGCGACTCCTCATTAAGGATTAGACTTCGCAAACGTTGTGAGATTGATATTCCCTTGCGGAAGCGAAGTTCCTCTTGCAGAGACTTCAGCGCAGAAAGTGCATCTTTATCCGAGGTGACTTGGATTGTCGCTTCGAGCTTCGTTTCGAATTCAGCGAGAAGAGGCATGACTGTGTGGTGTTTGTCGATAACCGGAGCAATCACTTCGAGTGCCATTATCAAAGTCAAGAAGCGGGCTTGTATCGTGTTTTCGTAGAAGTGACTCAGGTACAAATCAAATACTGTGGGGAGGTTACTTTCAAACTCGGTCATCATTTGTCGAGATCGCTGCATACCTTCTCGCAAAGTGTTTTCGATAGCCGGCCAACTCGCTCCCCCCCTCGCAGTTGATTTACCTAAAGAAAAAAAGACGATGTTTTCGTGGCTAGGGAAGATCGTGTAGCCGCCCTCATCCGTATTGCCATGAAGTGGCTGTAGTTGCCCCTCAACGGGTATACAAAGATTGGCAAAGTTATATGCAGCGGCTTCTGGATCCGTAGAACGGATTATTTCTCTACGTGCGAAGCTGGGGCTAAAAGCGATATTGTGCTGGAGTGCGAGACTCCACAGACCAACCTTGATTTGTGGCAGGAAGGCTTTAGCGTCATCTTCGGAATCAAAGTCTTCAGCTTGTAGGATCAGATGACTTCCTCGCTGCGTCACCTTCACTCGAAGCGACCCAATTGGGATCAATTGTTCTGATTCCAAGCCAGAGATTGGATTCTGATCATGAACTTCCACGGACACACGCAGGATATAACGTGGTGATGCCATTGTGACTCCCTCTAGTCGCATAGGTGCTTTCGACCCTAACCCATTATGATCGATTTCATTTTTTGTTTTAGCTCATTGAATGACCCTGTCGTTGGCGCTCCGGTTGAGCGCAGTGTTAGGCCTCGGTCGTGTCGCTTCCGATGCCAATCTGAACTGCCCCAACTTTTGTGAAGGCTGATTTGTTTAAATCAGGTTGATGTACCTGCCTGAAATTTTCGATTTTCGTTGCGTTTGCCGAAAGGGAATCAGGGCTGACTTGACCATGCGGTGACTGTCTCCTTTGGTTTAGGTTTGTTCGACGTCTGCCCATACGCGATGAGCGTGCCCGCGAGATGGCGCCAGCGGGCAGACGTTGAATAAACCTCCAGGGAGGAAACCGCGGGATGCTGCGGGATATTTGAGTAG
>NZ_PDZH01000293.1 GCF_002735695.1 Chitinimonas sp. BJB300 | reverse complement strand
TTTTCGGAAGTAGGGCCGCACCAAAATCGCTAGAACGGTCCTGATGTGGATCAGAGGCCATCTAGGCATTTTGATGGATTTTGAGCTTAATCGCGGATGAGGCTGCAAGAAATGAAGGGGCAGGGCGCAGCCCAACTCAAGCAGGTGGCCAAGAACGGTACTTGGCCAAGCAGATAACAAGGACTTAGCGCGGATTAACCGGCACTGAGGACAAGGATGCACTATTCGCCATGGGCTTCGCGATTTTGTCCTCAGCGGGCGGTATAACTTCAAACCTAAACGATTTACCCTCCACTACCGCATAGGAAACCACCCCATTTCCAAGCAGGTGGACAGGCACATTGGGTCGAAGTCCAGGATATTCTGGCATTAAATGAAAATCACTGTGATACGCAATATGCCGTGTCAGTGGAATAAAGAATTTTTGATTATCTATAAAAAATTGATAAACAAAATTTAAAACTTAAATTAAACCTAACGCACCAATAGCATTGCCGTAATATTTTATATTACGTTGATTTCTATCATATAAACCGTACAACTTCGATAACATAGCCC
Organism: Chitinimonas sp. BJB300; assembly: GCF_002735695.1. Lineage (GTDB taxonomy): Bacteria > Pseudomonadota > Gammaproteobacteria > Burkholderiales > Chitinimonadaceae > Chitinimonas. Next base: position 1,084 of record NZ_PDZH01000293.1, on the reverse strand, counting down.
CGAATAATAATAGGAGGCTCACAATAATCGCTAAAGCGGGAAGATAGAAAATCAGCGCAACAGCGCTCACCGTTAATTCAAAACCCTGTGGCGGCAAGCCCAATGCATCTGCAACTTGTATTCGTGCAAATATCAAAGAAATTAAAATAGCGACCGCATGCGTAATATTAATTGCTAATTTTCCTATAGTTCGCTCTTTTATCTTGTAATAAGATGGCTTAAACCAAACTAAAAATCCCACAATAAATCCAATATAACTCAGCGTCACAAGAAAATACGTGTAGGGCATAATGTCAGTAGTAAAAAATGGCAATAAAAGACATAAGCAAGCTGGAATAAAAGCCACCATATGGATTTGCGTGGGCAAGTCAAGCGTTTGATAGCGGTGAAATAGTTTATTTATCATATTAAAAGCCGAATAATTGAATTAGTAGGTGTAGGCATTTCGTTTTCCTACCTACATTGAAATCAGCCTGACAGTGGGTAAATATTAAAGTCACCCTTTATCGTTCTGCTAATCGCTAAAGCCTGCCAATCCATTGGCAGGCTAGCAAGACTATCGACTCATAATCAGGCGAGCGTTGCAGAAACACTGCGTGAATGGGTACGGCCCCTGCTCACCACTTGCCCCAATATTTATCATAATTCGGCATGGACTATCGCTTAGACTCTTATGCGAATGACAAATTGAGCACAATTCGTGTAACCTGCGCAACGTAAGCACCATTGGTGTACGACCCGCATAGTAAAGAGGTAAGCATGTATAAATTTGCCGAGTTTGTTGACGGTTCAAATCTGTACGGATCACTTCGGGCCATGAACCTCGAAGTGATCGATTACGAAAAGCTATTTAGTTTTCTATTCGATGAAGCGGTTCAGCTTTGGACAGAGAAAACCCGAATTCATGGACAGGTTCCCACTCAGTTGCATCGCATCTATTGGTATGTGGTCGGCAAGATCGATAATTGGGATTTATCCCAATTTCAGGCCCAGGCTGCCTTAAAGAGCGCCTATTTAAAAGATCGGGATACCAAAGAATACTGGCGGCAATATGCCAAGCAAAAAAATACCCAGGGCAAGGACT
>NZ_PDZH01000292.1 GCF_002735695.1 Chitinimonas sp. BJB300 | reverse complement strand
TGTCGTCAACTGCACTATTTCCGCTACAGCCTCCGGTTGCGTCACGGATGTCGTCTCTGAGTTCTGGCAAGCTATATAGACCCAACGGATCGATGTATCTCAGCGGATTTCCGTTGACATAGGCATACGTGTTGATTCCACCCGCCAATCCAATCGGATCAGATTCCAGATACCGACCATTCAGTGGGTCATAGGTGCGATAGTAATTGTAATGGGTATTGGTTTCCTTATCGAAGTACTGTCCAGGGAAGCGCAGGTTGAAGGTGTATTTAGCTCCCGTGCCTTCTGGGTCTTCTTCCGCAGCGGACGCGCCGAACGGCTCGCCCAACTGCCAGGACCAGATGGCGTGCTTGGTGGCATCGGTCACCAGCCGTGGCGTACCGAGGTGATCGGTGTGGATGTTACGGATATCCATGCCGTTATCGACCAAGGCAACGGGCGTGTTGCCGAGATAGACGTATTCTCGCTTCGTGACCCCAAGCTCGTTCGATTCAGCTAGTAGACGCCCACTTTGGTCGTAATGGAAAACCGTGGTCGCACCCTGGTAGGTCTTGGCAACGCGTTCGCCTAGGCCGTTGAGCGTGTATTGCGCACCGGCCACTTCAACCAGCCGGCCACGGGCATCGTAGGAGTAATTCTTACCATCACCAGTGAGGCGACTGCCGTTGGCGTCGTAAGTAAACGTCTGCCCAGCCCGACCGGGATGAGAAGCGGCCGTTAAGCGATTACTCTTCGGATCGATGTCATTGATAAGCACCATGTCATCGTCGCGGTGATTTTTGCGATTACCATTGGCATCGTAAAAATAACCTTGGCTGGGCGAAAATGAAAAACCGTTGCGGGTGAGGACGCTGCCATCATCCCAGTCGGTCAGACGATCCACCTTGTCATAGACATACCCGTGGGATTTACCAACCGGTAGGCCTAACCGCTGCAGCATTCGTTCCCACCAGCCGCCACTCACTTTTTGCCCAGTGATGCGGCCTGCCGTGTCATGCGTCAAGGTGACCGTGCTATCACCCATGCTGTAGCTGGTGATCTGGTTCACATTGTCGTATTCAGTGGTACGAACTTCGCCATTGCCCCAGGTCCAGGACTTTGCCGCACCGAAAGGCCGGTAGGCGAGGTTTTGGATAACGATCTTTTCGGGCTCGGTGCCTTGCTGGGTCGTGATCTTGCTGACTTGGCCGACATCGTTGTAGGAATAAGTCACGACGCGGCCACTCGGGTAGGTCAGCTTGTTGAAGCGCCCTTGGGCGTCATAGCCGTAGCCAGTCGTATAGTCCTTGTTCCAGATCGAACGCTTTTCGCTACCGACGCGACCTTGGCTGTCATAGCTGTAGCCGATCTTGCCAGTGTGGTTGGCCATCTCGGTGAGCTTGTCGGTACTGAAGCCACTCTCGCCATAGGCAAAGGTCTGGGTTTTGCCATCGGCGAAGGTGACCTTGTTAAGCTGGCCGCCCGGTGTGTACTCATACTGGGTGAGTTGGTTCTTGGCATCGGTATGGGTAAGCATCTGGCCCACACCATTGCGGGTGAATTTGGTAACACCTGTATCGGGGCTGGTAATTTGCAGCACATTGCCCAAGGCATCGTGCTGGTAGCTGGTGACTAAGCCGCGTGGGTCGGTGACGCTGGTGATG
>NZ_PDZH01000291.1 GCF_002735695.1 Chitinimonas sp. BJB300 | reverse complement strand
TCTCTCTCTCACGGTTTTAATTGATCGTGAGTGAGATTGTGTGGGTCGCCCCCGGTGTGTTTGGTGGCTGGCTTTGATGGGATTTTAGGTAGCGAAAAGGGGTGAGTTGAATTCACCCCCCCTCAGTAGCCTATTACGCTGCCTGAAAAACAAGCACGCCAGTCTGTGCTAGCACTGGCGCGGCTTTAGATAGACTAGGTTGCCTATTTATCCGCCATAGCTGTGGAATAATTCCTGATTACCTTGATTCAAAGCATGGCTTTTTGTTCAGACATACACATCTATTAATGGTGGAGGATCGTCCTGGTCCACTTTGGTTACTGAATCGACGCTGCGAATATGGTCTTTCATCAACTCCATCATTGCCAGCTTGCCACGCAGGAACTCCGTGTGGTTGGCAGGCAAACCACGCCGGCGCAGGAGCCTTAACGCGATGTCAGACTCCGTGACCAACAGTGCTGCAAGGCTGGCATGGGCCTTCATCAGCTGAGTGGGGGATAGGGTCTCTTCCATAGTGATACAAGTTCCATATAAATTACTTGATGCCTGTTCTGCACTGAACGGCCAACGTATTTAATCAATGACTAAGTTGCAGTCGGACAAGTTAACAGTCTGTACTCCAAAGATTCCTCAATATTTATGCCAAAGGCATAGATTAGAATCTACACTGGAAGCAGCGCCCAGCAATTAACGTTATCCCTAACAGCTGATGGCAAAAATCACGCAGGGACTGGCCCGCCTGAATGGTGGACCGACCGGGAGGATTGCGTGCATTTAGACGGGAACGCTGACTGGGTGGGCGGTGAGGATGGCTATGGGCTTTGAAGTGATTGGCCGCACTGCTGCCGGCCCATCAATGAACAAAGCCGGTGAGGATTGCTCCGGCACCGGCTTTACTTACAAGGAAAGAAACTCTGTCCCTATTTTTGCTGGAATATGTGAATTAGCACGGATGTCCGATCATCCGGCTGGAATGGTTTAGTGATAACCGTATACGTACCTGGAGGAAGCTCAAACGTGAGAAACATATTGTCTATATCTTTCCCTGGATAGGCTGAATCGAACACAATCATGTCTTTGGAGTTGAACTCAACCTCCATCGACTCAGCAGGGTCCGAGAAGTCAAGGTCCTGTACTGTTCCCAGTCTCTCTATCACGTCCACATCAGGGTCAGCATAATAAACGCGCACGATCAAAGGGGGCTGCTCGGTTTGCCGCCAAATCATCGTTTCTAGAGGCTCATCCCCAAGAACCATTGCTTGCCGGTCTCCTAAGGGAGTTTTCCCCAAATAGTCTGAAACACTACAAGCTCTCTCGTAGTCATTGGCGAAAGTGTTGTCTTGACCATTTGCAACGCTATTTCCTTCTACTCCAAGCCATTGCTGTAAGAGTTCACTCTCGATGCATAGAAGAGGACCACCCCCAGATTTAATCCACTTTAATGCTGTGCTCATGATCGCTATTTCTTCTGCACCCACCGAAGCCATCCACCTTGTTCATTACTACAGTTACGGCAATGTGGGTAATACCGCTGGGGCTTAATCGGCATAGGGGCGACCAGATGTTCTGGCCGACCCCTGCCACACCACCCGGCATGCGGGTCCGCACCGGGCGGTTGGAGCAGTTGAGGTCAATCTGCCTCCAATTGA
>NZ_PDZH01000290.1 GCF_002735695.1 Chitinimonas sp. BJB300 | reverse complement strand
TGTATCGGGAGCTGAAAGCGCTCGGGGTGAGCGGAACGGACGCGACGAGGATAGCGAGCAATGCCAGACGCTGGTGGCGTAATGGCTACGGCGTGCTGAATCGTGCGCTGCCGATCGCCTATTTCGAGCGCTTGGGAGTTCCAAGACTCGCCTAACCTCAACTTCTCGAACCGCCCGGTGCGGACCCGCATGCCGGGTGGTGTGGCAGGGGTCGGCCAGGTAATCTGGCCGCCCCTATGCCGATTGGGATGAGGCTTATTAATTGTTAACCTCTGATTTTTGTTACAAGAGTTACGGTTAATTTGGCAAACCAATTAGATACATCGCTGTCTCTAGGACGGTATTCACTCTGTATGGTTGGTTTAAAAGTAAGAATTAACAGAGTTGGATATTGGTTACTGAAGATGGCTTCAGTATTTGCATTGCTACCAATCTTGGTAATGTGGTGGCGTTTCAATCAGGAGTGTATTATGAGGGCAATAATGGTGGTAATGAAAGCATGGCAGGCGGTGTTGGGAGCTAAAGTTGATTTCCTAACTTGCTATCTAGATAGAAGCAAAGATGCTGAGTTAGAAAACCCCAAAAAAGCGTTGGTCAAGCAAGGAAAAACAGGAGACTATTTTATAAGGCGATTTTTCATTGCTATCACCGGGCTGTTTTTAGCGACCCCGGCTCTTGCTCAAGGAGTTAGTGATGAGATCATACTTCACCCTGACGTCCATATAGTTCCACTTGCTCATAATGTTTGGCGCCATGTAACGTATGAAGTCATACCGGATGGAAGGCGTATACCATCTAATGGGCTGATTATTAAAACAGATAAAGGAGTGACGCTGGTCGACACTGGCTGGAAGATTGAGCATACCCAGATGTTGCTAGATTGGGTGAAAAGTAATTTAAGAGAACCTGTTACGGCCGGCGTGGTATCCCATTCGCATAGAGACCGTATGGGAGGTATCGATGTGTGGTTAAGAAATGATATCCCTGTTTATGGTTCTTTTTTAACTGCCGATATTGCTAAAAGAAATGGTCTACAACCGCCTAATAGGCCATTTGTATTTGCAGCAAGGTTAAGTGAAGAAATAGAGCTTTATTATCCTGGGCCCGGTCACTCCATAGACAATATCATTGTCTGGCTTCCTAAATCAAAAATCCTATTTGGTGGATGTTTAATTAAATCAGCTGATGCGGCTATACTTGAACCTGTTGATGGCTCTAATGTCGTGGAATGGTCAGGAAGTGTTTTTCGCCTAAAGGATGAAAGATTTAATGCTGAAATCGTGGTGCCAGGACATGGAGAGCCGGGCACTCTTTCTTTAGTGGACCATACAATACGTTTAGGTTCTATGGCAAAACCAATATAGCCTACTATTCGTAATATGAGTCAACCCGCATTTAAAGCGTAACACTCGAGCGATTGTCTTCCTTTTAACTCAAGTCTTCTGCAATTGAATCGCATTCCAATGGAAGTGAAAGTCCGCCAGCTTAAGGTGGATGAATCTTTTGCGTGAGGGCACTCACTATCTAAATAACTGATGTTACGCAGTGCATACGATAACCTGTCGCCATGAAGAACAAAGAACTCGATTTGTACACCGACTATTTGCTGAGCACGTTTGGTGCGGCGACAGCAACGGGCTTGTCGGCGATGG
>NZ_PDZH01000289.1 GCF_002735695.1 Chitinimonas sp. BJB300 | reverse complement strand
TGTAGAAGTTCAGACTTGATCTGACAGTTGCCCGTTTTGACGGTGCCCGATTGTCATACATGGACGCCCCCGTTTGCCAAGCCATCTTTTTGTTGCACCAAGAACAAGGTTGAGATTGCAGCCATACATCCGGACTTTTAGTGAGGCCTTCGCCTCTGTCCCTGATGGAATAAGCTGACCGACTCCGCTATCAGATCACCGTGCTTTACGCACTTTGACAATCTCGGGGTTTGTCGGTCACGGTCTTACCTGTCTTGCCATCACATCAAGATTGCCTGCGCAACCGTTGAAAGTCTTCACCAATCTACTTTGTCACAATCAACCGGTTCGGCTACGCTCCAGCGAACGCCAGGGTGTGGTCGGACCGGAACTCTCGCTCGTGTGCCAGCAAGGCCCAGACAATACGTGCATTCTTGTTGGCCAGCGCCACCGCCGCCACATTGACATGTCGCCGCGCCATCACGCCGTTCAGCCACGTCGAGGTGCAATCAGTTTTATTCGTCGCAAAGCGTAACACCGCTCGGGCACCGTGAATCATCAAGGTTCGCAAGTAACTGTCGCCACGCTTGCTGATACCCAGCAAGGTCGGCTTACCGCCACTTGAATGCTGTCGCGGCACCAAACCGAGCCATGCCGCAAGTTGTCGGCCATTGCTGAAGTTTCGGGCGTCCCCCACCGTGGCGACCAGGGCGCTGGCGGTAAGCGGTCCGATGCCAGGAATCTTCGCCAGCCGGACGCTGACGGCAGCATTTCGGTGCCAGCACTGAATGTCCTGTTCTAGTGCCTCAATCTGCTGATCCAGCGCTTTCAGGTGGTCCGAGAGTGTCTGCAGCAACTGTTTGAAGGTGCTGGGCAATTCATTCTCGCCGTCTTCCTGTATTTCCGGAATGCGTCGGCCAATAGCGTGGATACCCTGCGGGATGATGATGCCAAACTCGGCGAGCAGGCCGCGAATTTCGTTGGCCGTTGCAGTGCGCGCTTTGACGAAACCGGCGCGAGCCCGATGTACCGATAGTATGGCTTGCTGCTCAACGGTCTTGATCGGCACGAAACGCATATCCGGCCGGGTTACGGCTTCACAAATCGCCGCAGCATCAGCAGCATCGTTCTTGTTGGTCTTGACGTAGGGTTTGACGAACTGCGGCGCCATCAATTTGACGGTGTGGCCAAAGCTTTGCAGCAGACGTGCCCAATGGTGAGCGCCGCCACAGGCCTCCATACCAATTAGACACTGTGGCAGATTGGCGAAATAGACCGTCATCTGCTCGCGGCGAAGCTGTTTCTTCAGGATTGTCTTGCCGTGTTCATCTACGCCGTGCAATTGGAACACGTTTTTTGCCAGATCAATGCCGATAGTCATGATCTTCATGGTGGAGGCTCCTTCCGTGAGTGGTCTGTTTGACACTATCACTTTGGCGTATCGATGCTGATGGTGGGGGCGTCCATTCCATTAGATCAGTTCAGGTCTTCTACTTTCTCCTTCCACAGTGATTTACCATCGTTCAACGTCTGTAGCGGTGTTCGCCCGCAGCACATCTTCCCTTGGTGAGTGCGCTTCTCATTGTAGTAAGCCATCCAGTCATCCAAGTCCCGTTGCAGCTCATCCATCGCCACATACAGCTTGCGGCGGAAAGTCACCTGATAGAACGCCTGCAGGATCGTCTTGTGG
>NZ_PDZH01000028.1 GCF_002735695.1 Chitinimonas sp. BJB300 | reverse complement strand
GGGTACTCGTGACACCGCTCCCCGGCATGGGCGTGTGTCATCGTATCGGCGATAGATCAATCAGCCTGCCTACGGCCAATTCAGCGCTCGGGGGCCAGATCAAATCCCCATAGGCCATCGCCTACTCAAATATCCCGCAGCATCCCGCGGTTTCCTCCCTGGAGGTTTATTCAACGTCTGCCCGCTGGCGCCATCTCGCGGGCACGCTCATCGCGTATGGGCAGACGTCGAACAAACCTAAACCAAAACAGACGTCCAACCCTGGGCATCTCAGTGTCTGGTTCTCGGCCTTATGGAAAGCTTTCCATAAGGCCGAAAACCGGACAGTCAGAAACATCAACCGATACTTACGCAACCGGCTGAACACGAACAAACTCCATCTGGTTTAAACCTCAACAAGCCGTTAGGCTAAACCATAGCCTTCTGCATGATGTGAATCCCCCCGGATATTGAGGAGGCTCCATTTTCTCAATATCCGGGGGGATTCAAACAACCAATTCTTGCGAGTGCACCCAGGCTTAGTGATCGATCAATCGCATTTAAACTACCGTCAACCAAAAGCAAATCTATATGAATCCCCGAGCTTCATTACCCCTGAAAGTCGCCTACTGTCTTGTACTCCTAGGCATGATCGTCCCATTCGGTCTGGCACAGTCAGGTTGGATAGGGGCTGCAACTGGCGGTAGCGCATTTTTCGGTATTTCTTTTGTTGGTCCACTCCTGTTCTTGGCGCTGGGTATTTATCGCATCTATTTGGTTGCTCGCGTTCCCGGCATTCTGGATTCGCAGACCTCCACTGGCTTCATTGCTTTCATGCGTGTCATCGGCACCCTTTGCCTCTACTTTGGGGCTGTAGTTACAGTACTCGGCTGGGTAGCAGGTCCGTTGATGCGCGTATTCAACACGGTGAAATCAGAAAGTGGCGTAGAGTATTTTGTTGTCGGACTGTATCTGACGCTTGCTGCTGGCATAGGTGTTGTTGGCTTATTTCTCTATGAGTACAGCCGATTACTTGCTTTCGAACGTAATGCGCTTCAAACCAGGGACTGACTACTTCGGGCCGGAGTTAGAATTGCGCATTACGATCAAACGTATACTACCTACCATTCTTACAGTGCTCATTTCTGCACTTTCTGTTTCACTCGCCGATCCATCAAATCAAGCCGAGCAAGCTGTTATCGTTCGCTTTTAACTACGGCTCTAACAACCTCTCACGGTTATTTCAACTTGAAGACAAGTTGGAGCAGGCAACGACACAAGCCAAGGTTGGCGAATATGACGGTCACGAAGTAGACGCCAATGGCGCTACGGTTCATTTGTATCTATATGGACCAAGCGCAGATCGACTATTCGAGACGGTCAAACCAATATTGAATTCAACTGAGTTTGTGACGAATCCAACCGTGAAATTGCGCTATGGCCCGCCCAAAGCTGGTGTTAAGCAAAAAGTTCTCGACCTCAAGCGCTGATTGTCAGCCATATTGTCTTGAGTCGACTCTTCGCAAACAGTCGCATGATCCATGTGATCGATAGGGCAACGGCCTCATCCAGGAAGAACTAAGCCCTACAGTCCTTCTAAGTCAGGTGAAAGTTACGCCGTTTTCGCCCCGAAAACTCTACCTCACTTACTGTTCTACAACTTTTTTCAAAAAATTTGCACCGGCCTGTGCTTCGCTGTAGGCCTATATTTATCAGATACATAGCTGCAAATATTGGGCATACAAAGTATACAAAATCAAGTTTTGATCAAAATTTCTCAACTTTTTTCATTCACCCCCTAAACAGTTGCGTACATCACCTGGACACATTGTTCGACTAACGCCGCTAACGCTATAGCGGCTCGCTTTTTTCGGAGAATGGTAGAGATGGTGGCAATCGTTGCAGGGCAGGATACGGGTTTGTTTCACGGCAGTCTGGCACCACGCTTGGGGGCCGGGCAGTCTGCCCAGACAGTTGGGCAGGCCGGCGAAGGCGTGTTCGTCAATGTCGCCCACGGCAATCTGGTCTTGCAACGCCGTGATGAATTACTGATCGGCCGCGGCGTGGACGCCGATGTCCTGCGTACCTACAACAGCCAAGCCAAGCTCACCGACGACAACGGCGATGCCTGGTGGCTCGGCGGCTATCGCCTGCTGCGCAACCTCACTGGCACGGTCAATACTGCCGGCAGCACGATCGAGCGCGTCAGTGCCTATGGCAGTGTGCAGGCCTTTACCTACGCCAATGGCCGTTATTCCAGCACCCAGGGCGACGGTGCCCACGACAGCCTGAGCTGGGACGGCAGCGCCTGGACCTGGACCGACGGCAGTACGCGGGTGCAGGAGCGCTATGCCGCCGATGGGGCGGTCTATCGCCTCAACCAGGTCAAGGACCCGGCGGGCAATGCGATTGCCTACCGCTTCAACAACGGCCTCTTGACCAGTGCCACCCTCGCCAATGGGGATAAGGTGGATTACGTCTACACCGGGCGTAACCTGAGCCAAGAGAAGATTACCCGTGTGGACGGCACCGCCGTCAGCCGTACCCACTACCAATACGACAGCGCCAACCGCCTCAGCGAAGTCCGCATCGACCTCAGCCCGGACGACAACAGCATCGCCGATGGCAAGGTGTATACGGTCAAATACACCTATGACGGTGCCAGCCAACGCTTGGCGGGCTTGACCCAGACCGATGGCAGCACCCTCAGCTTCACCTATCAGGAAGTCAGTGCCGGCGACTTCCGTATCGCCAGCGTCACCGACGGCCTCGGTCAGGTCACCCGCTTTGCTTACGATACCGCCCAACGCATCACCACCGTCACCGACCCACTCGGCTATGTCACCCGCTATACCTGTGATGCCCAGGGCCGCTTTACCCAGATCGACGGTCCGCAGGTGGACGGGCGTAGTCAAAGCCTGCGCTACAGCTACGATGCCGATGGCAACCTGAGCCAGACCACCGATGCCCTCGGTAACCGCGTCACTTACACCTACGACGCCCACGGCAATCAACTGAGCCAGCAGGACAGCGCCGGGGTGCGGATTGATCGGCGTTACGACAGCTTTAACCAGCTGATCGCCGAAACCACCTACCGCCAAGTGGACCCTGATGGCGCGGGGGCGGCCCAGGCCAGCGGCGCGCAGACCACGCGTTATGTGTATGACGACAAACAGAACCTGCGTTTCGTCCTTACCCCCACGGGCCGGGTCACCGAATACCGTTACGATGGCTTTGGTCAACGCAGCAGCCAGCTCGCTTACAGCCAAGCGCTGTATGACGTCAGTGCCCTGGGCATCGATGCCACCCCCACACTGGCTCAGCTGAGCAGCTGGGCGACGGCCCACACCAATGAGCAGGTCAGCCGGGAAGACTATGCCTATGATGGCCGCGGTGGTTTACAAACCACCACCCGCTTTGGCAGTGTCAATGCGCAAGGGGTGGGTATCGCGACCGATGCCACCATGACTCGCCACACCTACGACCTGTCGGGCCGGGTGCTGACTCAACTGGACGTCGCCACCGGCCGCCAACAAACCCATGGTTACGATGGCCTGGGCCGCTTGCTCAGCACCGTGGACAGCGCCACCCCGGCCCAGACCGTCACCCGCCAGTACGATGATGCCGGCAAGAAGTTGACGCTGACTCAGGTCAACGGGCGTATCGATACCCAGAGTTATGATAGCGCCGGCCAGCTCATCGGCGTGATCCAAGCCGGCCTCGCCCCCATCAGCTATCGCTATGACGCCCATGGCAACCGCATTGCCGAGATCGATGGCGACGGCAAGGTCACCCGTAAGGTGTACGACGGTAATCAACGGCTGCGCTACACGGTGTCGCCACTTGGTGTGGTCACGGAGCAGCGCTACGATGCCCTGGGCCGCGCCAGCCAGACCGTGGTTTACGCCAGCCCGATCAGTCTGGCGGACACGGCCAGCCTGCTGGGCCCGCTGACCCCGACGACGTTCGCTACCCGCCTCACCCCCAGCGGGGACGACCGCAGCAGCTGGCAGTTCTACGATCAAGCGGGCCGTCTGACGAAGAAGGTCGATGCCGAAGGCTATGTCACCAGCCTGAACTACGATGGCGCCGGTCGCCTGCTGAGCGAAACCCGCCACGCCACACCGACGGCCACCGCACTGCAAGCCACGTTGACGGCCGAAGCAGTCATCGTGGTGGCTGACGCTGCCAAAGACCGCACCACCCGCTACTTCTACGATGCTGACGGCAAGCAAACCGGGGTAGTGGATGCGGCAGGCTTTCTGACGGTGCACGACTACGATAGCGCAGGACGGCTGGTGCATACCGCTCGCCATGCCACGCCGCTGGATTACGCGGCGCAGATCAAGGCCAGCGGCGCCAAGGGTTATTGGCCCCTGAACGATGCCGATGGCACCGCGCGCAATGCCATTGCGGGTGGCCCCACGGGGCAATACCCCACCGCCGGTAGCACAGCGAATGGCTTAGCGGGGCATAGCGTCCAGCTCAATGGCGTTGACCAAGCCGTCAAGATCGAGAACCAGCCCCGCCTGATGGGTGATGGCAGTATCGAGCTGTGGTTTCAACCCACGGGTAAACAGACTTATCAGTATTTCTTTAATGGTCTTGCCGGTTGGCAATTCGGCACCGAAGCCCAACGTGGGCTGGCAATACATGACAATAATGAAATCGCTTATCGCGATTGGGTCACGACAGACGTTGCCACGGCCCTCCGTACCGGGGTGATCGCCGAACCAAACCAGTGGTATCACGCCGTGGTCACCCACAAAGCGGGGGTGGTCGAGGTCTACATCAATGGCGAGCTGAAGCTGTCGGCCACGCCAGCCCAGTCCGCCAATGCGTCTTCCACGCTGTTCTTTGGCGGGCTGGTGTGGCAAGCGGGGCAGAATCGCGCCCTCAATGGCAAAGTGGCGCAAGCCGCCATCTACGATGTCCCGTTATCCGCTGCCAGCATCGCACGCCATCATGCTTTGGGCCGTGCGACGCTGCCCGCCGATGCCCAACCGTTCTCTCTGGTGGCCTTGAGCCCGGCTGCTACACCCCAAGACCAGCACAGCTGGCGGGTGTACGACAGCCAGGACCGCCTGGTGGGCAGCATCGACGCCGAGGGTTATCTGACGGAAGTGCGCTATGACGCCGCCGGCCGTAAGATCGCCGAAACGCGCTATGCCACCGTGGCGAATACTCCCCCCACCGTCGGCGGCGTCCGCCCGACCCTGGCGGCATTGCGTCCTGCTGCCAACGCCGAAGACCGCAGCACCCTTTATACCTATACCGCCCGCGGTGAGATCGAAACCGAGACCGCTGCCGATGGCACGCTCACCCGGTATACCTACAACGCCGCCGGCCAGTTACTGCGCAAGACCACCGCGGCCAATGACGCCAGCGAGCAACGCAGCCTTCTTACCGACTACGACAACCTGGGTCGCGTCACGCGCGAACTGAGCGCCCAAGGCGTGCTGTTGACCGAGCAGGACACCCCGGCGGCACAAGCCGAACGCCAGCGGCTGGGCTACCCTGCCGCGCTGGCCAGCCTGAGCCCGGCGCAAAAGACCGCCCTGCAAGCGGCCCATGCCACCACTTACGCCTATGACCATGCCGGTCGCCGTATCAGCAGCACCGATGCGCGCGGCAACACCACCCGCTATTACTACGATGCCGCCGGCCAGCTGCGCTACACGGTCAACGCGCTGGGCGAAGTACGCCAGCTGGATTACACCGCGTTTGGCGAAGTCAGCCGCACGACGGTCTATACGCAACGGCTGGGCAACCTGACCGGCCTCAACGGCGGGCTGCTGACCGACGCGGTCAAGCAAACCTTGACCGCACTGGCCAACGCCAATGACGACAAGACCAGCAGCACGCACTACACCCTGCGCGGCCTGGTCAAGGAAGCGCTGGACAGTCTGGGCAAGTCCACCCGCACCACCTATACCGCCTTTGGGGAGATCGACACCCGCAGTGCGTCGATTGACGCCCATCGCCAAGTCCAGTCCCGTTTCCAGTACGACGCCCGCGGTAAGCTGATCCAGACCACGGAGGACGTCGGTGGCTTGCATGTCATCACCGCCACCGAGTACGATGCCTTCGGCCGCGCCACGGCCTTGACCGACGCCAACGGCCACACCACCCGCACCGAGTACGATCGCCTGGGTCGCACCGTGGTGGTGACCGACCCGCTCAATGCCAAACGCACCACGGCTTACGATGCGTTTGACCGCGTCCTCAAACAAACCGATGCGCTGGAGCACACCACCACCACTGAGTACGATACCGCCAACCGCCGTATCACCGTCACCACGGCCGATGGGGTCAAAACCAGCAGCGAACGCAACCGGCATGGGGAGGTGGTCAAGCTCACCGATGGCAATGGCAACACCACCACCTACCAGTACAACGCCGATGGCAAGCTGCAAAGCAGCACCGACGCCTTGGGCAATACCAGCCGTAAGGCTTACGACAGCGTCGGCAATGTCATCAGCACGACCGATGCCAATGGCACCGTTACGCAATACCAGTACGACGCCGCCAACCGGCAACTGCAAAAGCAGATCGACCCGACGGGCTTGAACCTCACCAGCCGCGTCACGCTGGACGGTCAGGGCCGCACGGTCACGAGCACCGACGCCAATGGCGTCATCACTCGCAATCACTTCGACCGCAAGGGCCAGCTGACGGCGGTGGTGGTGGACGAAGGTGGGCTGAAGCTGCGTACCGAATACGTCTACGACGACCAGGGCCGCACGCTGACGCTGATTGAAGGCGCCGGCACCCCAGCCGCCAAGACCACCCAGTACGAATACGACAGGCTGGGCCGACGGATCAGCGAGACGGTTGACCCCGCCGGCTTGAAGCTGACCACGCGGTTTGATTACGACGCCAAAGGCAATGTCATCGCCAAAACCGATGCGAGCGGAAACAAGACCCGCTTTGCCTATGACGCCTTGGGCCGCAAGGTCGGGCAGGTCAACGCCGCAGGTATCGCCACCGGATATGTCTATGACAGCGTCGGCAATCTAGTCAACACCACCACCTATGCCACCCCATTGAAGCCCAAGGAAGGCAGTGTCGACATCCTGGCGCAGGGGGACTTCAACGGCGACGGGATTCAGGACCTGTACGTCAACAGCCAGACCTTGGCCGGACTGCAACATATCCTGTACGGCACCCGCCATGGCAACTTCCGTGACCATGTGATGGCGCCGCTGCATAGCAGCTGGGCCGGCTACCAAGTACTGGCCAAGGGCGACTTCAATGGGGATGGCCGAACCGACCTGTACCTCAATGCGACCGATCTCGGTGGGAATAATCGGCAGCACATCTGGTACGGCAAGGCCGACGGGGGGTTCGAGGATGTGGGTATCGACCCCTTGTCCAAGGCCTGGGCCAACTATTCGATCCAAGCGACCGGCGACTTCAATGGGGACGGCAAGACCGACCTGTATCTCAACATCGAAAACCTCGGTGGCGGTAGTACCCAACATATCTGGTATGGCAAGACGGGCACTGGCTTTACTGACAGCGCTTTGCCGGCATTGCACAGCAGCTGGGCCAGCTATAAGGTGCATACCAGTGGTGACTTCAATGGAGATGGGCGTACCGACCTGTATCTCAACACGGGTAACTTGGGCGGCAATGGCACTCAACATGTCTGGTATGGCAAAGCCGATGGCGGTTTCCAAGATGTAGCGATAGCGCCCCTGCACAGCAGCTGGCTGCGCTACAAGGTCCGCGCCACGGGTGACTTCAACGGTGACGGCAAGACCGATGTCTACCTGAACATCGACAACCTGGGCGGCCAGGGTACGCAACATATCTGGTACGGCAAGGCGGATAGCGGCTTTACCGACAGTGCGTATGACCCCTTGCACCATACCTGGGGCAGATACGATGTGCTGGCGACCGGCGACTTCAATGGTGATGGCAAGTCCGACATCTACCTCAATGTGCCCGATCTGGATAAGGGCAATGCGACCCAGCATGTCTGGTACGGGCAGAATGCGCCCGGATTCAACGACCTGGGCATCGCGCCGCTACCGCTGGATTACGGCCCTTACCTGATCCTGGCCAGCGGCAATTTCGACGGCACGGCCAACCAACAGGAAATCCTGCTGGGACAGCGCGATCCGCTGGCAGAAGGTGCCAAGTTGCGCCTATGGCGCGGTAACGGCATGGTGGGGTTCTTGGATAGCGCCGTGGGCTTATCCCCGAGCTGGGACAGCTACACTCAACTCTTGGCGACGGTCACGCCGGCACAGAACCAACGCACCGAATACACCTACGATGCCCTGGGCCGCAAGCTGACCGAAATCGTCGACCCCAACGGGCTGAAGCTCACGACGAGCTTTACCTATGATGCTGCCGGCAATGTCATTACCAAGATCGATGCCAATGGCAATGAGACCCGCTTTGCCTATGATGCCGCCAACCGCAAGGTGGGGCAGATGGACGCAAAGGACGTCGCCACGGCTTACAGCTATGACGGTACCGGCAAACTAATCAGCACAACCACCTTTGAGACGACCTTTGCCAATTTCGATGCCCCAACATTTTGGGGTGGCGGCGGTGCACTAGGGAGCGCTGACGAAGAAATACAGGTACACGGCGACTTTAATGGTGATGGTCTGCCAGACCTGTTTGTAACCAGAAAGAGTCTGACCGGGGTGCAGACTATTCGTTATGGCACTGCCGACGGGGGGTTTCGCAACGAACAGTTGGGGGCATCAGATAAAAACTGGACAGGCTACCGAATCCTGGCGTCTGGGGATTTCAATGGCGATGGTAAGACCGACCTTTATCTGGATAGGGTCGATGGCAAGACCAAGGAGGATAGCCAACATATATGGTGCGGTCAGGAGAGAGGAGGGTTTAACGATGTCCGCCTCAAAAAGACCGGTGCGGAGTATGAACAAGCGAGTCACTATCCGGTTATAGCGAGCGGTGACTTTGATGGCGATGGCAGTACTGATCTCGTTCTGAGTAAAAGGGGCTATTTCCATTTTGTTCGCGGGATGAATACGACGGAAGATACTTTTTACAGCATCTATCCCGATCGACTCGGGGGCTTCAGGGCAAGCAATTTCAAGGTACTGGCAAGCGGCGACTTTAATGGTGATGGCCGGACCGATCTGTATCTAAGCTTCGACGATTCGCTCGATGCATTGGACTATCGGTCTCGTGGGACTGGATTTACTGCACTCTATTACGGGCTTGCTGCCTCAGACCCTGAAGCAATTAAGGGCTTTTCATTATCTGAGCCCGCCGTGTTGAAGAACACCGAATTGCTTGGTAGTGGTGACTTCAATGGCGATGGTAAAACCGATCTGTTCGTGGATGCCCCTGGTTTTGGTGAAGGCATTTGGTATGGTGGTTACACAGGGGAGGGTGAACAGACACTGGCAACACCGCACTGGCCTACCAACTTCAGACCCAAACCGAACCCGCCTACGGTCAACAATTCAGGCGGCGCCGTCTCCGCAGGCTTGCCCCCGGTCTCCAGCACACCACCAGCCACCCCTACACGCGTGTGGCGTGGCAAGGGGATGTCCGGTTTCTATGAAGCGCCGGGCAGCAGCCTGTCGGCCAAGTGGTCCCAGTATCTCAGCATCCTGCCGACGTTGTCGCCCGAAGAAAGCCGGCGTACTGAGTATGCCTATGATGCCGCGGGCCGACTGATCAAAGAGATTGTCGACCCGGCTGGCCTCAAGGTCACCACCGGCCAGCGCTATGATGCCAAGGGCAATGTAATTACCAAGACCGACGCCAACGGCAAGGCGACCCGGTTCGCCTACGATGCCGCAGGCCGTCAGCGCTTCAGCGTTGATGCGGCTGGGTACGTACAAGAACAGCGGTTCGACACGTCTGGGCAAATCATCGCCACAGCGCGCTATGACAAGCCGCTTACGCTGACCGGAGACCTCACCGAGGCAATCGTATTGGCGGCGCTCGCGGCGGCTGGCAGTACGCCCATGGTAACGGCCTACACCTACGACGCAGCGGGCCGTCGTCTCACGGAAGTCACCGACGCAGCGGGCCTTAAGCTCACCACCACCTTTACCTATGACACCCTGGGCAATGTCACCAGCAAGCAGGACGCCAATAGGGGCATCACGCAGTTTACTTACGATGCCTTGGGCCGCCAGCGCTTCAGCGTCGATGCCGAAGGCTATGTGCAGGAACAGCGTTACAACGCGGCCGGTCAGCTGGCCAGCAAGGGCAGCTATGACCAAAAGATCAGCCTTAGCGGCTTGGTCAGCGACGCCAGCATTGTTGCCGCACTGACAGCGGCGGGTGCGGGAAGCGCGCCCACCAAGATCACGGAATACACCTACGATGTGACAGGCCGAAAACTCAGCGAAACCACGGCAGAAATCGCTATCCGAGTTGACCTTCCTACCACCGCCGAAACACAGCGCGTCAAACTGGTCACCCGATTCGAATACGATCAGCTGGGAAATCTGAAGAAACGGACAGAAGCGGCAGGTATCAAGGGCAAGGAACGCATCAGCGAATTTGCTTACGACGCACTAGGCCGGCAAACAAAGCTTAAGCAGGCCAGCTTTAAGACACTGTCAGGGGCGTCAGGGCAGCTTACGAGTGATTGGATCTACAATCGGGATAGCCTTAGCTTCTACAATGGTTTTTCGACGTTTTCCCCCACCAGTCAAACCTATTACGACAGCTTTGGCAATGCGGTTGCCTACCAGGATGTCGGTGGCAACTGGCTATACAAAGCTTACGACCCGTTGGGTCATGTTCGGTTTGAATCCGATGCCGAAGGCTACGTCAGTGAATTCCAGTACGACGCCGTCGGTAATCGTACCGCCTTAATCCGCTACGCCACGAAATTCACGTTTGCCCAGCAGCGTAAGACGGGCTATTCCCAGCTCGATTTCATCAAGCTGGTCGAGACCAAACGCAGCCCCGCCGACCGTGCCATGCTGTACCAGTACGACCATGCCGGCCGGGTGACGCAGGTTACCGAACCAACCGCCTACCAACTGGACCGTATCGGCGACAAAGCCGCCGGCACCGAGGCCGGCAAGATTACCCGTAACCAGTACAACGCCCAGGGCTTGCTGGTGAAGCAATCGGTGTTGCTGGCGCAGGTGGGCTCTACCGAGCAATGGGCCGATACCACCTATTACTACGACGCAACGGGTCGCAAGTTGGGTCAAGTGGACGCCGAAGGCTATGTCACCCGATTGGCATACTTCCCCTCGGGCAAGATCAGCCGGGAAGTGCAATACGCCAAGGCCTTGGTAGCGGGTAGCTGGAACGAATCCAGCGATCTCGCCGCCCTGGCTGCCACCCTAGACGGACAGGTCGATGCCGGCAACGGCGAAACCCGCAGCACCCGTTACGAATACGACAAGCTGGGGAATCGCACGGCCGAGGTGAAGGAGCACCAGCTCGATCTCGGTGCGAACCTGTTCGATGCGGCTGACGATACACGGATCGAGGTCGCTACCCGCAGCCGTTACGATGCGTTCGGCAATGTGATTGAAACCACCGATGCGCGCGGCAACCGGGTGTTCAATTACTACGACGTACTGGGGCGCATGACGCACCAGGCGAAAGCCACCCAACGGGTAGGCAACACCGACCACTACACAGTGACCCAGTTCGAACGCGACGCCCATGGCAATGCGGTGCGCACCACCCGTTTTGCCACGACCGTGACCCTGGCCAAGGAGGCGACCCGGCCCGATAGCCTGACGCTGCCTGCTGCCAGCCCGATGTATGACCGTGTCGAGCAACGCGCCTTTGACGGGGCGGGGCATGAAACGGCATACCGGGTGGATCTGGATACGCACGACAAGGTCGTGGGCAACCAGATCATCAAAAAGACCTTCTACGACAAGTTCGGCCGTACCTCAATGGAATGGCAGGGCGTCAGGGATGCGGCCAGAGGGGAAGAAGCGAGCCAGAACAATCAGGTCAGCGTCTTTACCTACGACCGCAATGGTAACCAGATTGCAACCGATGAGCGCTTTGCTGCGCAGCAGGTCAATACTGGTAAGCCAGCGGAGGATGAATACGACGGTACGACCAGAACGAAGCGCACCCAAGCAAACTACAACGCGTTTGGTGAAGTCACCGAGCGCCGCATTGATGGCTTCGTCAACGGTAAATACGAATACGACAACGCCGGCCGCATCTGGCGCAAGTATGAGTCAGGGGTTTGGTCCGGGCATTTCTACAACCGGATGGGTTGGGAAGTCGCGCAGGTGCATTCCCCGCTCGAAGGGATGATCAACAAGGACACCGGCAAGGGAAGCACCCCGATTACGGGCAAGTCTTCCGCAGCCGCGCTGGTGCAGGAAGCCGTACTGACGGTCGGTACCAATGGCGGGTACCAACTGAAATACCTGACCGACTACGACCACTATCGCACCACCCATTCCAGCTACGACAAATTGGGCCGGCTGGTCAGCAAGGAAGGGCCGGCGATTCGGAGTTATCTGGATAGGCCGGACACCCTGCTGAGTGCCGGCTTGCCGGAGGGTGGCCAGATTGCGAGCCAGACTGCGCTGACGGGTGAGATCAAGAACGATGTGACTGAGGAAGGGCATAACGCCAAACTCGGACCCTGGAAAATCTACAGCCCGAATATCAATGTCAATTGGGCTCCTATCAACACCCCCGGACAATACAGCGCCATTCAGGTCGAAGTGTCGGCGATCATGAAATTTGGTAATCGCGCCACGATCACCAAAGTCACCAATGGCATCAGCCCAAACGCCACCAGTGCCAATGTCAGTTTTGCGTTTGAGAATAAAAAGAGTCAGGCTGAGATTGACCGTATCGATTGCATCACCATCTATGGCGTCAAACCAGACGGCAGCAAAGTCACTTTACGCCACACAGGGGATGGCGACATCACGGTGCTGCCTGTTCCCAAGCCTGCGGATGGTTCCAATACCTGGCTGCGGATGGTCGACAACGCCGGCCAGGTAACGCACGTGATTTCTCCCCCTATCACCACCTTGAGCGTGACTGACCTGGGCTTGTCGGACGGGGGCACTTTGACAGTGCAGCAAATCAACCTGCTGCATGGTGATAGCCTGACGGCGGATACCCGTGACGAAACTTTGGCTGAGCGCGCCACCAGTCGGCAGGACTACCTGCTGACTTTCCGCCAGGGCCAATACAAGCTGACCCCTGTTAACGGCGACAGTCGCTTTGTCAGTCATAGCCGCAGCGTGACCACCAGCGAGTTTGACCGCTGGAACAACCGTATCGGCACCACCCTGAGCAGCGTGGGTGAAGCGGCGCGGCCGGGTGGCAACCAAGCGATGACCACGCGCTGGCAGTACAACGGGCAGAACCAGGCGCTGGCAGAAACCGGGCCTACGGTGAACCAAGTCAGTGCGGGCGGGACAACACGTTCAGCGCTGACCAAACGCTTTGCGTACAGTCTCCATGGCGACCTGCTGGGGAACAAGGATGGCAATGGCAACCTCACCCGCCAGCAGTTCGACCAGTTCGGCCGTTTGACCGCAACCCGTTACGGCGCTTCGGCAACGGACGCAAGCGCTGGCCTGGCGGGCGATGAAAACGAATACGACACGCTGGGACGACTTTCGTTAACGAAAAGCACCGTTGGTGAAAAACCGCTGACGACGCGCCTCCGCTACAACCGGCTGGACCAATTGACCAGCATGGAGCGTGAAACGCAGGTCAACAAGATCCTGATTGGCACTAGAAATCAGATCTCACCAGCGTGGGGGGAGAGTGCACAGCCGAATGTTGAATGGGAAACCCATACCCAGTTCAATGCCTTCCATTACGACGCGGCCGGCAATCGGGTATTGGTAGAACGGTACGCCGGGGGAGCGTTCAACAAACAACAGACTTGGTACCGGTACAACACCCTGGGCAAGGTGACCGAAAGCGAGGTGCTGGAGCATCGCAACGGGGAAATCAGTCAGGGCCTGCGGCAGACCACCCGCTATGACGTGCTGGGCAATAAGCTTGGCGAAACTAGTGCCTGGGGCACGCGGGAGGCGCCCGGTCTTACAGAAAGAAAGACTTGGCAGTATGACATTGAAACCGGGCGGCTGATCGGTCATACCGACCTGGGCGGGCATGAGTACAGCAACTACCGCTACGACGGAACCGGGGCGCAGCTGGGCTATGACTTTACCTATCAAGAAAAGGTTGGCAGTACCTCCGCCATGCCTGGGTTTGTCTACGCAGTGCCGGACAGTGACGCCACGGCGGCCGCCAGTAGCGAAACGCCAACGACGTCCTCAGACAACTTGGTCCGTAAGAAACGAGGCCTGATCAAAGACATTGGCAGGGCGACCGGCGTTATTCCCAATGCCATTCTCGGTGGTGGCTCGGGGGGAGGCGATACGTTACTGCCTTTCGTGGATCGCGTCACCACCACGATCCATACGGTTCGCCGCAATAACACCTATGACGCTGCGGGCCGGTTGACGGAACAGCGGGACACCGAAGACACCATCCAAACGATTTGGACCGACACCATCGGGAACGAGCCTGCCAAGGAAACCAGTAATACCAAGCAGGTCTTCCTTGATCGCAACCTCGGCACACAGCGCCAGCGCTACGACCGGCTGGGCCGCCTGAGTTTCGAATCGATGGACCGTGGCGACAAGGGCCGCTGGAGCCAAGCCTCCGAATACGACGAAGCCGGGCGGGTACATGGGGTGTATGCCGAAGGCGTGGGTACCCAATATGGCTACGACGGCAACAACAACCGCATCGTCGTCACCGGCACCCATGGCGATAACCACGCCAAGACCGAATCCTGGTACAGCTATGATTTCATGAACCGTGTCACCCTCAGCCAGGGTGAGCGCATCAATGGCGAGGTCAGCAATCGCAACAAAGGGGAATACATCACCTACCTGGGCAGCACCCAGCAGCGCAGCAGCGTCTCGCGCTACCGAGCTGAGGGCAATACGACCACTGACAAGTTCTATTACGACGGTTTGGGACAAGTCACCGTAGTGGCGCAGCGCGACTCTGCACCCAATGCCCGCATGGTTGTGCTGCAAAGCCGACGCGAATACGACTACCTGGGGCGCACCTTCATCGAAGAAGTGCGCAAGCCCGATGGCAGCTTCGAGCAGCGTCGCCACAACAGCTACGACGCCAGCAGTCGACTGATCAAGCAGGAAAGCTACCTGAAGGAGGGCACTTGGAGTACGCCACCAAGGCCACAGCCACCCACGCCAAGCAACCCGGAGAATCGGGAAGTGCCGGCAGAGGCACGCTACCCCACCAACGTCGTGACCGCTGCGTTCACTGAACCGTTTGTATCTCAGTATATTCCGGGTGAGGTGGGGATGATCGTGAGCTACAGCTACGAGGGTTCACGCCTGAAAGGGACGCTCCTCGAGCACAAGGGGTTTGATGAACTCTATCTGGATGGTGACGGCACCATCAAAACGCGCTTGAAAGACCCCTATTCCGACAGCACAACCTATACCTACAAGGGGTTTGAAAGCTGGCGGGAAGTGGAGCAGGAACGTAACAACAGCCGACATGGGCAGAATTCCACCACTACCACGCTGGACTACCTTGGCAATACCCTCGCCGTCACCGATCCCTTCGCGTCCAGTGAGCACCACAAGCAGCGCAACTTGCTGACCGACCTCAATGGTCGTCTTCTGGAAAAGGCCGGCGGGAACAGCACCGTGCACTATGCCTATGTGGGCGGCAATACGGTGGCGTCCAGCGGGGGTATGGGCGAGGAAGCCAATGTCGACTTCGCCAGCGAAGTCCGTAGCAGTACGCACGCCCCCGTCGCTCAATCTACCTACACGGTGAATGTCGGCGACACGCTGCGCAAGGTGGCGTTCGCCGTATGGGGCGACAGCAGCCTGTGGTACCTGATCGCCAACGAAAACGGACTGACGGCCACTGCCGATGCGCTGCTTAGTCAAGGCACTGCGCTGCGCATTCCGAATGCCGTGTCAGCGGCCAACAACGCCGACACGTTTACGCCCTATAACCCTAGCCGATTGGTAGGCGACACCACGCCTGGGTTGCCGCCACCGCCCAAGGGCAAGTGTGGTGGATTGGCGCAGGTCATTGGTATTGCGGTCACGGTCATGGTTACCATGGCAACGGGCAATCCCGCCATAGGTGCAACAGCGGGCGATATGGCGCGCCAGTACAGCTATGCCGCCTTCAACAACCAGCTCGACTACGGCGACTTGCTCTTGCGTGGCCTGCCGTTTGGCATTATTGGGGGGGCAATACTGGGTGGTGACCTGAGGCGTCCGCCCGGCTTCACCAAGGACTACGAATACGACTACATGAGCACGGCGACTGCTGCCGCTGCGGCCGCCATCGGGAAGTACATTGTTGCGGACCATGTCGCCTGGGCGGGCGTTGCCGCACCGTCAGTTCAAGGCGCCGCCATGTACGCCACCAGCTATGGCTTGAACCGGCTGCAAGGCAACGATCCGACCTTCCGCTGGCGCGATATGGCTGGCGCAGCGCTGGGCAATGACCTGGCGGTGGGTGTTGCCGGCCATCTGCCAACCGCGAATGGGTTTGCCGGCCAGTTTGTGAACAAGATGGTGATCGGTGCCAGCTACCGTGCGGTGCAGATAGCCATCAATGGTCAAGGCAAGATGGAGTTCGCCAATATCGCGGCTTCGGCGTTCGGTGAAATACTTGGAAACAGCATTGCAGCTAATGGCCGGGAGCGGGTTGGGGCACAAGACCGTGCGTTGCGCGATCTAGACAAACAGTCCTACAACGTCGCCATGCGGCTAGCCGCCGCCACCGGCAAAGATATCAACGATCCAGCTGTTGCCCAGCAATTGGCTATGTTCGGTCGGTCAGCCACCAACCCAGACCTGAGCCCGGCAGAACGGTTGGCCGATGCAGATAAGTTCTACCAGTTTGCGGGTGCGACCGAAGAACAGGTGAAAGACCTGCATGGCATTTCCAAACCGTTCTTTGGGCGCAAAGATGCTGTAGTAGAGATTGGGCCGATGACGATAGTAGGCGAGGGTCAGATATCTGGCTCTGGCTACAACACCGCAGAAAACAACGGTACGTCTTTCTTTGGAAAGGATGTTTCCCGCTTCCTGAACAAGACTGGTGGATTAGCAACGGAGATCGGTCAGCAAATCGAGAACAAGCCGTATCTGAAGTGGGGCTTGGAAGCGATTGATGTCCTCGCGGGTCCAGTCGCTTATGCAGGTAGAAAGGCACTGGCCGCTAGCCCTGTGGGTGATTGGTTGCAAGCGCGCCAGATGGATGCGGTCAATTGGGTAGGTAATAACAGTTACAATCCAAGCGGTGAAGCAGCTTATGGCCAAACAACAGGGGTCGGTGGACTCACGTTAGCGTCCATCGGGGTAATGGGCACTACCGGCGCAATGAAGAATGTGAGAGCAGTTGCCGGTATCGGACCTTCAAGACCTGGAGGCTACGTCACACATGACATTGATTCGCATGGCATTCTGAGTCCTCAAATAAATAGGGCAAGTGGCTTTACGAATACCAAGGCGGACAATTATGTCCAATCACATCATCCAATTCAGGATAAGTGGGCGCAGGAAAATATTGTTGGTTATGACAGGAATGCAGCTCCAGCCATACTTTTGGAATCGTCTTCAGGTTCTCCGCATGCCAAAATATCAGCGGCTCAGCGCTCTCTTCGCCGAGAAATGAAGACTAATGAAATGAACCCATGGGGAAACACAATCAACCAAGAGTTCAATATTGGTTACAAGCAAATGATTGATGCTGGTGTACCCGCTAACCAGGCAAAGAAAGCCATCAAGGACAGCTATAAGTATTTCGACTCACTGGGAGCGTTCCAATGAATATAAAATCCATAAGTGGTGTAGCAGAAATTAACAAAGGCGCAACCCAGAATGAACTAATTTCTCTTGAGGTACAACTTGGGAATTCAATTCCCTCTGAGTATCGAACGTTGCTTGAAAATGCAAATGGGTTTGCTTTGAAAAATGGTTTAATAGTATATCCCACTGCTGAAATATTTGAACGAAATGAGACATTTGAAGTTACTGAATATGCACCAGGATATTTAGCGATTGGAGATGATAGTGGAGGTAGAGCAATACTTATTTCTATTGAAGGTAATGGAGTTTACTTAGTAGATCAGGGAAGTATGGACCCAGATGAATTTGAATTACTAAGCCCAACACTATCCGACTGGATTTTGCAAGGCTGTAAGCTTGTATAGGGTCATAATGAAGGGCCTAATTTATTAGGCCCTTTTATATATCTAGTCAAACATGAAGATTGATAACGTTTTTTTACGACTAGAAGCCCACTCACTTGTGGATTGGGGTGTACTGCTTCTTGGAATTCAAAATGAATTGCCAGGATTCTCAGATGAGCGATTGAGTGGAAAATTTGTTGAGGAATTTGCTACGGAAGAGCTTGCGGAAATCGGCAGTGGAGATGAATTGTTTGAGTTAATGGCTTCGCTCGCACTTGATGTTGATACGGCTTCACCTGAGACGAGGAAGTCTATTGAAGAGGTTTGCCACATAAAAAGGGTGGACACTCAGCTATCAATGCGCAAATGGCAGTTTGTAATAATTGAAGACTTGATGAATAGAATTGATCCGGATCCTCTGTATGGACTAATCCAACTATCCGAAGCTTGGGCAGCTTGGGGTTGGCCAAGTGATGCACCGACTTCCATGCGTAATGGCGGTGGAGGTATATCGGCAGATCAATATGGCTCATCTGATGCATTTCTACGTATTAAAGAAGAAGTAGAGAAATGGCTTAGAACCGAATTAACCGAGTTGAAGAAGGACAGTGATGTAACTCGTATAGCGGATTCGAGCAGAGCGTAGCCAGGAATAACTTCAAACCTCAAAATCATCCTCACAGCGCACCCAGTCGGCATTGCCGTCTAAAGGCGCGCACTCGTCCCGGTCGGTCCACCATGCCGGTGGGCCGGCAGGATGCCAAATCATTCCTGTCATTGCCAAATGCGTGCGAATACTCTGCCAATTGCACGGCAAAGCCGCGCTGGTAAAACGCACTTGGGCGGCGTCTTGGACGCCCCCCAAAAAGGCCCCTAAAAACCCCCAAGTTGTGTGCCATTAACTCGTGTCAAAATACCCCCCACACCAGATGCACCAGATGCACCACTTCGTGGGCTATAAGTCACCATCGATTGCATCTGGTAACTACTCGGCTCAGAGAGTAGCCGATGTTGTCGATTTGAGTGCAGCAATGGTTTCTGGAAGAGCAATTGTTCATTCGAGAATGTTCGCCACAACATCTGGTCCTTTTATTAGCGAAACAATGACAGTAACCCGAACATGGGGAACTGTCCCTAGAAATAGTGCAGATTGGCTTGGTGTATATCAAGCCACGCAAAACATCGGTGATGCATATGGCTATTAAATTTAATAACTCCATTTTTTATGGTGAAGAATGAAGAAATTCTTTATTACAACATCTCCTATTTTCTTCACCATGATTTTAGTCGTGTTTGGAGTTAGATATTTTCAGGGTAATTTTTTACTTGGTGCTTTTATTGTTGAGCTTGGACTTGCTGGCGGTGTCCAATCCACCTATAACTCGATCCGTAGCGAATCTGACAAACTTAGTGGTGCCGATAAAGTCATACTTGTGCTGTGTACCTTTCCACTATTGGTTAATTCAGTTTTTTTCCTATTGGTTAGTTTAAATTTCTTATCCAAAATGTTGGAATGACTTTTAGAAATAGTCTGTCCTATGCAGATCAATACATAGCTTACTATTGGAAGGCTAGTAACAAGTGAAGTATTTAATTGATTTTCTTTATCCTGCTTTTAGCTGGATAGCGTTCTTCTCATTAGGAATTATTGCAGTTGAGTCAAAAAACTACTTACTTATGATCGGACTTAGCTTAGGCTTTCCAGGGATGGCGCAAAGCCAATGGAGGAACGTTGTTAAACCAAGTTTAGGTAGTCGTTATTGGAAGTTTTCTTTTGGCCTCACCATAGGTGCAGCAGCAGCCTATTACATCTTTGCATTAGGTTATCTTTTACGAACCTGGATGTGAGATGAGTCTGTTAATAAAAATTGGTCATCCAATCTTTTGTTGGGTGTTTTTTATAATACTAGGGCTAGAAGCTATTAGAGATGATAATTTCATTACCATGCTAATTGTTGCGTTGGGATTGTCTGGATTCTCTCAAACGTACTGGACGCTGTACTTAAAAGACAAACATCCAGCAGAAAATGCAGATTGGATTTATTTTTTTGCTGGGGGGATGGCAAGCTTTAGTTATTTAGTTTTGATAGTCATCAACTGTTTGAAATAGCCTTCTATTCATAGCCCCAAGTCACCATCACAACGCACCCAGTCGGCGTTTCCGTCTAGATGCACGCACACATCCCGGTCGGTCCACCATTCAGGTGGGCCGGATTCGGCGCAGTGGTCGAAATAACCCGCATCAAAGGGTGGCGGTGCGTCTAAACCGGAGTCTTCCTCGGGGTTCCACCATGCTGGTGGCCCATCATCGGGGTAATCCTCGTCGTTTTGCGGGGTTTAGGTTGGTGCCAGTGGCTCGGTTGGGCATCAGCCAACAACTGCGTTTTCAAGCTCCGCAGGTTTTAGTACCAGCAGTTAGCAATGAGGACATACCATAATGCGCTCGTACATCCACTTCGTGGTTTATCATCCAATATTCACTCAGGTCTTGATCGCATATTTAATTTCGATTGCTGGATGTTACTCATTTCTCGGGTTTGCGTATTTGTTCCAATATATTGGGTTGAATATAGGGGAGAAAAGGATCATGAGTATGCTTATCTTAGGCAGTATCTTTGCGATTGGAATGACGTGTCTTTTTATTAGGTTTTGGATAAAACGATATCGCTTTGAGATGGACAGCAAAAAACGTTTAGATGAGCACCTCGGTTTGAAATAGCTTTCTATTCAAAGGATGAGATTGTCATCACTGCACACCCAGTTCGAAAAATAGTGCTAAATAATTGTTCAAGGAAAATAATATGGTGGTTACAGTTTGCTTTGAACTAGGTAGGCTATTGGCTTTTTTTGTTTCATTCTATGGACTGGATGGTGAGGTTGGACGAGGGCTGATTGGTTATATATGGTTTCTTGTTGGCTATTTAGAAGATGTTAGATTAGCCTATGGAAAATATAGGTTGTATTTCATGCCCATAATGCGTGGAACAAACAACTGGCGGAAACTAATGCTTCTGCTTCTCATTATTTCCACGTCAATAAATGGTATTGTTTTGGCAAAACATTCTAACTAGATGTAATTAAGATTTGAGACCAGACTGGCGAAAAGTACTGAGATGAACACCTGTAGCGAGCCACACTCCAACCGTAGCGCTTGCCGAATTATTTGTCGTTTGATTTGGAGAGAAACCGGCTGGTTTGCCAAATTACCGCTGTACGCAGTTGCCCAGGTTAGGACGGACCAAAGGCAGGAAGCGCCTGGATAATTCGGTTGGATTTTGGGAAATCACAAACGCGACCGATGCTCGGATTCAAGGACTTTCGTTCGGCCGCCAGGATAATTGCCGGTATCGAAACCATGCACATGATCCGCAAGGGGCAGCTTGACTGCCCCGAAGGGCAATCTATGTCTGCAGCTGACCAATTCTACCAGCCGGATCATATACAGACTGATAACTATTATTGTGAATGAGGTTAAAGTTCCGATAGACCTTCAATTAGGCGAGTCTCAAGGTTATTTGCTATGAGCCCATAGAATTCCGTATAACCTAATAACCCGACTGCTAATTCATCCATATCCATATAGGAAGTGTATTGATGCTCGCCAAGAGGGGACATATTGGCGAAGCTCAAAGGAAGAACAGCAAGTTTCTTATGAAATAAGCTCTTCTGTTTGCTACGCCTTAAATCCATACGAAAGTGTGCATTCTTGGGGTCCCAGTGCTGCACCCCATCAATGATTTCATACCCCCCTTCCAAATTCCCCCAAGAATCATTAATCATCGTCATATTAATGATCCATTCATCTACCAGCGGTTTTGTAAAGAATCGGGCAGTCTTGGTGGAAAGCTTCGGATTAGCAGTAAAGCCAAATCGCGCCAGTCCCTTGCCAAAAACTTCATAAGCAAAATCACGGGATTCTTCATTTCCACCACGTATCCGCGTATGTGGTGGTGGCAAGTGGCGTTCTATTTCCGCAGCCCTCAGTTTTCGAAATTCTACTTGGCAAGAGTGGCGACGGGCATCTGCTATGGCATAGTCAAGTTGCTCATAAGCTCTCCTGCAAGGACCCATCAGGAGATTCCACTCATCATCTCTGACCTTTGGATTCAGTCTCAACTCAATCCTAGGTTCATTTTTGGTTCGCAGCTCTTCTAAGAGCGCGGACTTATAAGGGGAACGATAAGCTAAACGCCCTTCCAGTTCAAAAAATGTATGGAACGGATTCGCAAAATTCTCCTTGGCACGCTCTTTCTCAAGTTCCCTATGCAAATCAAGTTCATGCTGGTCTTTGGCAAGTCCTTCGAATAAATTCAAGTTTGCCTGGAAAGCGACAAACCCGCGTTCTGCAAGTTGGTCGCCATAGCGGTAGTACGAATCACCCATATCCACCAACATGGATAGAAAATGCGCGGCAGATTCAAAAGTCAGTTCTTTCAGCATCGAGTTGGGTTCCAATCAAGATTCATACATACCGTTCCAGGCATCTTTAAATGATACCTTTATGGGAAAAGCGCCCACCACGGTACCGGAGGTGGGAGTGCTTAATTCGAGTAATTAGATTAAGCCAGTTCAATAGCTAATAAAAAGCCGGTGCGGATTTCTCCGGCACCGGCGATTTACTTCTTACTGCGAAACATTCAGTCGAATGGACTTATGCGTTTAGTGTGGAAGGTATTGTTGGTTCCTTGGGGTTGATTCTTTTACCTTCATTATCAAATTGAAGGGACAACCGCTTAGCCTCAGACAATAACATGTCCCAAAAGCTAGGCCACTCATTCAATACTGGCTGTGCTTCGGTTTGAGGGAAACGGAAAACCTTTAAAGTTTCCGTATCAATTACCAGTCTAGATCCATCATATTTGTACCCACCAATACTTAAGTGTGTATCTGGCGTACCTACTGGCTTCTCATAGACATTCGGGGTCTCTATGGAAAATGGTTGACGAGACGCGTCACCAAATCTTTCATTGTTTTGTCGGAGCCCATCAATGCTTAGACTACCCGAGAAAAGATTAAGGCCGTTTGTCATGCTCAAAAACTGTTTAAAGATGTCTGGAAAATTCTTGCCCGTTACGCTTTCCAGTTCACTGATTTGAGCATCCCCAAGAGGCGCATAGACGGTATGTAGCCACGCTTCTGCTGCAACATGTGGAACATGACCATAGAGGCGAACTCCATTACTTAAATTGTCATAACCAAAAGCTTTCGCTTTCTCGATTATGTCCATAAGTTCGATAAATGGCGTCATTTCATTCCCTATTAATCAATGGTCCAACGGAAGGGTTTTGCCATGAACCCTGATGCCCATTATTAAAATGTTCCGATGGCGTCATAAATCTTACGTTTCCAGGGTTGCTTGCCATACCAGGGTTATTAGCCACATTGTTAATATGATGGCCTTGCATACCACGAACTGAGCCATTGGAAAGTAGTTCACCCAATTGGGATTCAGTCCAACGTCTGGTGCCTTCGCCCGTTCTGCTAACCATACTGGCTTCGTCTTCCCATGCTCTACGCACTCCTAAGCCACGAGCATACTTTACATATTGCTCATAGGATCGTGAACACTGAGCATTATTTTGTCTTGCTAACAAATCCCGTAGGTAATTTGTCAGGCGTTCAACATCCTTATAACCATATGTACCTGTGCCTGGTGCCGAAGCGGTGGAATAACTATAGTTAGGTTGGGCTTGGCGAATAATATCTGTCAGACGCTGAACTTCACGGGCTGCACGTACATTCTCAAGAGATGGCCCGGACTGACTAGGAGGTGCAACTCTAACGCGGGATAAACCATCTGGGTCAACATAGGACAGAGGATTATTACCCACGTATGAAAACGTATTGATCCCACCTGCCAACCCAATCGGGTCAGATTCCAGATACCGGCCATTCTTGCGGTCGTAATTGCGGAAATAGTTGTAGTGGTGGCCGGTTTCCTTGTCGAAGTACTGACCAGGGAAGCGCAGGTTGAAGGTGTACTTGGCACCAGTGCCTTCCGGGTCTTCTTCCGCATCGGTAGCACCAAACGGCTCGCCCAGCTGCCAGGACCAGATCGCGTGCTTGGTAGCGTCCGTGACCAGTCGTGGCGTGCCAAGGTGATCGGAATGGATGTTACGGATGTCCATGCCGTTGTCGACCAAGGCTACGGGGGTGTCGCCCAGATAAATGTATTCCCGCTTCGTGACACCGAGTTGGTTCGACTCGGCAATCAGCCTGCCGCCTTGGTCGTAATGAAATACCGTGGTGGTGCCTTGGTAAGTCTTGGCTACCCGTTCGCCCAAGCCATTCAGGGTGAACTGTGCGCCCGACGCTTCAACTAGCCGGCCGCGGACATCATAGGTGTAGTTGTTGCCGCCACTGATACGGCTGCCGTTGGCGTCGTATTGGAAAACAGGGTTGGCACCATCCGGTAAGGACGCAGCTTTAAGCCGATTGCTGCCGGCTTCAATATCCTGCTTGAACACCATATCGTCGCTACGGCGTGAGGTGCGGTTGCCGTTGGCGTCGTAGCCATAGCCTTCGCTGGGCTCGAAGGCCAGCCCTCTGCGTAGGATGCTACGGCCGTCTTTCCATTCAGTCAGGCGGTCCAGCTTGTCATAGGCATAGCTGGCACGTTGCCCTACCGGTAAGCCCAGTCGCTGCAACATACGCTCCCACCAACCGCCACTGATGCTTTGCCCAGTGATGCGGCCTGCGGTGTCATGCGTCAACGTGACCGTGCTATCACCCATGCTGTAGCTGGTGATCTGGTTCACATTGTCGTATTCAGTGGTACGAACTTCGCCATTGCCCCAGGTCCAGGACTTTGCCGCACCGAAAGGCCGGTAAGCGAGGTTCTGGATAACGATCTTCTCGGGCTCGGTGCCTTGCTTGGTCGTGATCTTGTTGACTTGCCCGACATCGTTGTAGGAATAAGTCACCACGCGACCACTCGGGTAGGTCAACTGGCTGAAGCGCCCTTTGTCGTCATAGCCGTAGCCAGTCGTGTAGTCCTTGTTCCAGATGGAACGCTTTTCCGTAGCAACGCGGCTGAGTGGGCCATAGGTGTAGACGATCTTGCCACTAGGGTCGGTTGCTTCGGTAACCATGCCCGCGCCAGGAACGCCATTGGCCCCATAGGCATAGGTTTGCACCTTGCCATCGGCGAAGGTGACCTTGTTAAGCTGGCCGCCCGGTGTGTACTCATACTGGGTGAGTTGGTTCTTGGCATCGGTATGGGTAAGCACCTGGCCCACACCATTGCGGGTGAATTTGGTAACACCTGTATCGGGGCTGGTAATTTGCAGCACATTGCCCAAGGCATCGTGCTGGTAGCTGGTGACTAAGCCGCGTGGGTCGGTGACGCTGGTGATGTTGTCCAGGCTGTCATAGCCATAACGGGTCACACCACGCTCTGGATCAGTCACACTGCTCAGGCGGTTATGCCCGTCATAGGTATAAGTCGTAACCCGGCCAAGGTTGTCACGGGCTTCGGTACGGTTGCCATTGGGGTCATAGCCGTAGCTGACCCAGCCGCCATCAGGATAAATCTCCTTTTGCAGGCGACCCAGTTTGTCGTATTCGTAATCTTTGCTGTAAATCGTGGTGGCGGTGACCGGCGTCAACATGACGCACGCGGCGGCCAGCGCCAGCAGAAGTGGGCGGGAGCGGAATGGCATGACTTAGCTCGCTTGGGGGAAAGGTTGGGTGTTGGCCAGCAAATCGGCATCAATGCGCTTAGTGAGCGCACTGACGTTGCTATTGCCATCGCTGACTTCTTCTAAGGTACGGTTGCCCAAGGCATCCAACACATAGCGAATCGTGCTACCGAGCTTGTCGCGCACGCCAACCAAGCGGCGGGCATCGTCATAGGTGTAGGTCAGTTGCTGCCCATCAGGGGTACTGACACTGCCAAGCAAACCAGTGGCGGTGTAGCTATAGGTGGTGGTGAGTGCGCCGACCTTCTGGCTGATCAAGCGACCACGTGGATCGTAGGCCAGGGTGACCACTACGCCATTCGGACGGGTGATGCTCAGCGGCAAACCATCGGCGTTGTACTGGGTGTAGCGGGTAACAGACCCGGCAGCATCGGTCACGCTGGCAACGTTGCCGGCAGCATCGTAGGTGTAGCGGGAGATGCCACCGACTGCATTGGTACTGGCGGTAATCCGATTCTGTGCGTCGTAATCCCAGCGCAGGGTATAGGTGGCATTGTTGGTCAGGTCCGTGACCTTCTTCGCTGTCAGATTGCCCTTGGCATCGTAAGTAAAGTCGGTACGGTTGCCGGGCACTGTGATGCTGGCTGGCAAACGGAATGTCGGGTGCCATTCGGTTGTCGTCGTGTGAGCAATCGGGGTGCCGGCGGCTTCAATACGCTGGGTTTCCAGCCGTCGCACGGCATCGGCCTGGAATTGGGTGGCAACGCCCATCCGATCGGTCAGCTTTGTCTGCAAACCATTCGCGTCCACCTCAAACTGCTGGGTAGTGGTCGTGCAGGTTGGGCAGGACTCGGTAAGGGTTTTGAGGACCGTCTTGCCTTTGACACTCTGGAACGCGTAGGTGGTCGTCAAGCCCAGTGCATTCACCGCCGTTGCCTGGGTGCTATCGGGATAGCTGACGGTGACTTTTTCAACGCCGCCGCTGTGTTCGCTGCTGATGGCGCGGCCTTGCGCATCATAAGCCCAGGTGGCGAAGCGAATGCCGGCTTCATCCTTGATGCCGGTGAGGGCATTCGGGAAGCGGGTATCTTCATACAGGTACTGGCGCGACTTACCGTCCTGATAGGTTACGGTCGATAGCTTGCCTGCCGCATCGTAGCCATAAGCAATGGTTTGCAAGGCGGGGTCTTTGATGGACGCCAGACGGCCTTGCGCATCGTAGGTGTAAGTCAGCACCCGTGCATTGCTGTCGGTAATCGTGGTCAGCTTGCCGGCCGCATCATAAGCGTAGGTGAGGGTATAGCCGTCAAGATGCTGCACACTCAACAAGCGGCCATTGCTCAGGTCGTAAAGCTCGACCGCGTTGCTTGGCGTGGTGAGTTGCAGACGATCTGCCGTGATTTGCAGGGTATAGCCCACACCATTGTGGTCGGCACCGCCACCCACCAAGGGGAAGCTGATGACTTTGCCGTCGCCGCGCATGGCCTGCCAGGTTTCACCCACATCCACGCCATTGCTTGGCGTCGTTGGGACGCCTGGATCGACCGGGCCGGTACCGCCACCCGGTTCTTCGCCATTGAGATAAACAATGACGCCACCCGGCAACGAGTTGGGTTTCTTTTCAAACTTGGCAAAGCGTTTGATATTGGCGTCGTTCCATAGCCCATTCAGACTGTTGTAATGCCGAATGACGCTAAGCCGATTTGCCCCCGCGCCTTGGTAATCCACTTCTTTTTGATATTTATTGCCCGTGCCTGGTTGAATGGGGTTGGCGCACTGAGCAACGGTAGGTTGCGTCGCATCTTCGCCGCAAGTCTCACCTAGGTTGATATTGACAAGATTGTCGCCAGCGGCTGGTGCACCAACACTGCACTTGGCATGGGCATCTTCAAAAAACAGCATGCCGGGAATGGATTTCGGCGCAGTTGCGCCAGAAAAATCAACACCGTTGATGATGCCTTTGAAATTATTGTGTACCGCGACTTGATGCGTTTTGCAGCTATTTGCATAGTAGCGCCGCATATTCAACGCTTTGAGTTGGCTTTCCATAGCGGACGGCAATCCTTGCGCATCGGTGTCTGTAACAGCGGTAATCACGCCGTTGACACACTGCACCATCGCATAGCCAAAGTTGTAAGTACCATCACCGTAGTTATCCGACTTCGCGGCAACTTCCACGCCAATGGTTCTTATCCCATTCTTGGGATCACACGTGCCAGCCGCATAAGACAAGCCAGATAACAAACCGCTTGCCAACGCAATAGCCACTGCGCGCGTCACGGCCTTTGATTTAAAGTTCATTGAAGACATTCCTTGTTTCTTGGATGGGCGCTTGCCCGCGAGAGAATGACTAACTTCTGGATGGGCGATGGTTCCCGCCCCTGTGGGCGTGCGGGATCATACTTTAGTCAATGCTAAAGTACATAGGCATAATTTTGAATGAACTGATTCGGCTAGAGGCGCTGTTATCGCCGTCAGTGAAGTGGACTGCATTTGAAACGGGCCTGGCCTGCATTCAACACAATTTCAGGACTGAATTGGTTGCATCTAGCAAGCTATCCAATATTCATTGTTATGTGGGCTTAGATGGATATTGAAATAGGGATAGCTTTATTGGCTCACGCGATAGCTCATTTTTAGAACGATCATCGTTCAATAAACCAACGTCTATTGGGCGATCCTGGTCAGACGCAGCCAATTCTGGCTTGAACCCATGCAATGCGGTCCTAGATGATGGAATGCAGTCGCCATTGCAGCGAATGCTGTCCTGATAAGATGGATCGATGCAGTTAATTCGGTCCTAGGAGCACGCCGAATACAACCTTGGCCAGGTTCAAATGCTGTCGCTGACAGCTAACATATTGACAGTGACTACTCTCCGCCGGCCATACTCACAATGGTGGTTGTCAAGGATTTAGTATCCTACTTAATCCGATGTAACTGGGAATGGTGGAGGTAGTGCCGTGGTGTTGTCCTATTTAATCAAGCGGGAACGGAACGTCGGCGGGTTGGTGCAGGTACAGTATTGGAATAGCGCTGTGTGGTCCTCAACCGATGCCAAGGCCTACGCCCACAAAGCCACTGCTGAACGCATATTGCGGAAGTTGGTACAGGGCAACGAGGTACTTCCCAATGATGTGTGCTCTATCGAGCAATCGAAGGATTCAGCCCAAGTCGATCCGAATTTAGCGTAAAAATAGTTCCCGCTTTACCTTTAGATTTCCATCTTTCCCTCGCCTACACTTTCTTTTCCAGAATAACGGCGACTAGCCGAATAGGAGAGTGAAGTATGCGGTGTCCAGTCTGTGGTGCAGTGCAGCTAGCGGGGACTTTCCAAGATCAACCCTTTAGCAGTAAGGAGCAGTCAGCTTCTACCCTCTTATGGGCAAATGTCTGTTGCCCAACCTGCGCCGAATGGATTCAAGTGAATAGCGAAACCGAGCGCGCCGCGCAATACATGGGGGCTTACTCGAAATGCGGGCAACTCAGCCGGCGCTGAGCCGCTGGGATTGAAGCAAAAGCCCCGTGAGTCAACGCTATGCTCATGGGGCGGGCTTGTACAAACCATTGACGACGGTAATCCCGTGGCTGGTAAACCATACAATGGCTTCTTCTGCCTGTTCATGGCCACTCAGCGGCGAACTGAATTCACGAAAATCCTCCGATTCCACTATCAACAAGTTCACATAGACATACACCGTTATATCGTTTGAGTACGCATCCTGCCATTCCAGTTCTCGCTTTTGAGACGCATCAACAAAGCTGAGTAGGTTGTGTGGAGAAGGGAGGTAATGCAGCGTCATGCCACTTAACTTCAGCGATACCGGCACGACTTGTCGTGGAATGTGCCTTGGCAAGTCAATCATTTTCATATTGCATCCAAGGCAATTTGCCCTGTCAACTTTTAAAACGGGCAGCATGCCGCACCGGGGACAAGTTCCTTTTGCCAAGCCGAAATAGGTGCCCTTGGCAGCCTGCTGTTTACCTGTGTATTCCATCGACATTCACGCAACCGGATGGGAATCTCTCGATACATCCGGCACCTTTCATCCAACCATTCCGGTACGGGCGATCGACCCATTCACAGCAGCAAAGTCATTCCCCGAACAATGCCTCGCTGCCCTACACGATCTTAGGGAGTAACCGTGACAGTGGCTGCCAGAGTGATGGCAGGATCAGCACGATCATAGAACATCAGATGCAAGACCAACGTGTTCGACACTGCACCTGACCCAGTAATCGTAGTGCCATCTTGGTCGTCCTTAAAACCAGGGCTTGGAGACATATCGCCAGGGACTCGATCAACACTGTAGTTCTTGATACTCCAATAGCCACTCGGTGTCTTGACGGTAATGCGCAACGTATCGGTACCCTTCATCACCAGGTTTCCGGCTGGCAACAAGTCGATCTTGTCTGCTGTGGTGAATGACCAGGACTTCGTCAGGTTCAATCCGTTATCGGTACCAGTGAAGACAACCCGATAAGTCTGGCCGGCAGCAAGCGGCTTGAGCGGAACCAAATAGGCGGCACTGCTTTTCAGCTTCCGCGCTGGATCTGTTGCTGCCGTCAATAATCTGGCCGATAGCTTGTTGCCTGCCGGATCAAACAGCTCAAAGCTGCTGACGGTCAGGGTATTGCCGTTGGCCACCTGAATGCTGACGGGATTACCCACGAAACGTTGATCCACGGGATTGATGTCAGGCAGGGGGCGCGGTGACTCAACCGCATGTTTAAATCCGGTCGTCACGCCGGTCTGGCCGTCGAAGGGGTAGGTACCGACGAAACTGGCGACCGGGACTCCCGCCTCTATCTTGTAACCCGTGGCAATCACATTGGCCGCACCGGGCAGGACGGCAATACCGACATCGCGTAGGGCAGGGTTTAGCAATCCTGCACGGTGGTAGACAGAGTTGATAAACCAGTTTGCCGCGAATTGGCTTGATGCTGACCCGCAGGTTGCCACTTCACTACCATAGCTACCACTGTAACCGGCAGCATTGGCGCGTGAGAGCGGTACAGCGCCAGTAAAACCGGGTTTCCCGACCGTCTCCGAGTGTATCCATAAGAGTCCGGTACCTGGGTCGACACTTGCCTTCATTGAACAAAGGTTGTTCACCTTGATGTAATTCGCGTGCGCGGCGGCGGCCGTATCTAGCGCACCATTCTGCGCCAATAGGCCTATGCCCATTTTCTGGCGGATCGTATTGATCTGGTTAAATGCTATGAGCTCGTTGGCATCGGTCGCATAGGTCGGTGCCGGAACACTGACCTGATGGTTGTCGCACGCGGGCGCGTTACTGCTGCCATTCGTGCAAGCCTGGGTCTGCCCACTATTTGCCGTTGAGCCGTCTCCGCCGCCGCCACAGGCGGCCAAGCCTAGGGGCAGCAATAGACTCAGAGCGATGTTCGGAATTGTCTTGAAGACCATCTGGATACTCCTAGCGAAGTGAGCGGATGCCTTGGGTTTAGCCCCATACGGCTAGAGGACGATTTCCCAATAGGCATCGCTGAACGTAAGACAACGCGATCAGGTACGGACCAACCACACCGGAACCAACTTTTGGATGTTCATGTCTGTCATCGACGACAGCAGGCAGGGAATAGTTGCACCCCGGATGAATAGACGCTCCAACACGACACAGGGGATGAAGTGTGGACAGCAGCGTAGTGACGCGTTATCCCTGGTCAGCAGTCCGTCAGGAAACCGGCTCGGTCCTATGCGTTACGCTTCGATCTGTTCTGCGCAATGGCTCAGTTTCACCTTGTTGACGCTTGCCGCAGCCAGCGAGCCTCAACGTCCCAGAGAGCCCAAGCTTTCTCAACAGGCATTCGCGCATTTCCTCGCGAAATGCGCACCTCATATCCACCCGCTGACAATGTCCGCGGTGGCCGGCGTCGAGAGTAAGCGTTACCCACTCCGCATCCATATCAATGGCAACAAGCAGCTTGCGCACCAGCCCTATACCCTCCAACAGGCGGTCAGTACTGCCATCTGGCTTGAACGGAGGGGGTTTTCATTCGACGTTGGCATTGGCCAGCTCAACAACGCCAATGTCCGGAAGTACCGGCTCAGCTGGCAGCAGGCCTTCGATCCCTGTACGAATCTCTCCGTGGCCGGTGACATCCTGCTGGGCAACTTCCTGGCCGAACGACCCACCCACAGGAATGACCAGGCAGCCATCCAACGTGCGCTGTCGCGTTACAACACCGGCAGTCCGGCACGTGGATTCTCGAATGGGTATGTGAGGAAGGTCGAGGCTGAAGCAATCCGCCTCCTCAAGTCCAGCAAGTTGGAATGAGTACGACGGCAATCAATGAAGGTAGTGGCGTTGGACGACCAGATACGCGTACCTGGGTGAACGCGATATCGGCTGCCACGTTTACTCACTGGCTTCTCGGCCAACGACAGCTGTCATTGTCCTTGTGCGTACCGTGAACTCACGAGAATTAACTCTCTCTAATATTCCATTCACCAAAGACCTATTCTTTGCGCGAAATCCCTAAGCCCGGTGAATGAGGCACAGTGCAATCCGGACGGCAATACCAGACAAGTCACGATGTCAGGAGTATCCACACATGAAGCCCATCAACATCCAGGCCCGCAATGTGTATGCGGCTGTGTCCCAGGCCTACTATCGAACTGGCGCGAAGCTCACCATTGCTTTACTGGCAATACTGGCAATGATGCCCCCTGCCCATGCCGATGTGCTCCAAAGATTTCTAAACAAGGGGGTTGATCTTCTCACCAATAAATATGCCCGCGCCGCAGGGATCATTGCGATTGCGTGCTTAGGCTACAAGATGAAAATCGGTGAGCTCGACAAGCGCAGGGCCATGTTCACCATGTTCGGTATCGCCATCGTGATTGGTGCACCCACCATCTACGACCAGTTTGCCAGATAAGCTGAGCGTCGAACTCTTATGGCAGATCAGCATTACAAGATTGAAGACCCTTTCTAT
The DNA here is from genome assembly GCF_002735695.1 of Chitinimonas sp. BJB300. Taxonomy (GTDB): domain Bacteria; phylum Pseudomonadota; class Gammaproteobacteria; order Burkholderiales; family Chitinimonadaceae; genus Chitinimonas. The sequence continues at coordinate 9,831 of NZ_PDZH01000028.1, read as the reverse complement.
CAAGGCATGACCAGGGAGGCGAACTATTGGGGTACGCCCCTCGATTTTCTGCTGGGGAATGCCGTCTTTTCCATGATGGTGTTGATTCTTTCTGGCGCGTTCGCTGTGCCATTCTTTCTGTTCATCCAGGGTATTGGCGCACTCTATACCGCCATGGACCCAGATGGTTTGTCAGTTCTGATGGGCACGCTGTTTCAAGCGGGGGATGGCGCTAACCAGGATATCTGGGGCGGCCAGTCATACGATGTTTGACGCCCTTTTCCTTGCAGCGCCCGATTCTGAAGCAGCGATTCGCGTCAGGCGTGAGCGCAAGGTAGAAACGAAGCTACCGTTTGTTGCCCATTACAATGACACACAGATCCTCAATGATGACGGGACCCAATTCGCCGTCATCAAGCTACAGGGCATTGCCTTCGACACCCTCAGTGCTGATGAATTGGCCTTCAAGAAAGAACGCCTCAATACGTTGTTGCGCGGCTTCGCCCGGTCAAACATTGCGATCTATTCCTATCTGATCCGACGGCGGGACCATGTTTATCCCTCTGGTGCCTACAGCTCAGCATTCGCCGCAGAGCTCAACGCGTATTGGGCAGAGGAACAGCGTAAACACGCCGCGCTGGTCAACGAATACTACCTCGTTATCGCTCGCAGACCGGTGGGGAAGGGCGCTCAGGGCGTGATCGATCGCTTCAGGAAAGTCAGCCACACGGCTGAAATGGCGGCGGTTGAAAACCAACGCGCTGACATTGCCCAGGACATAGAGCGAATGTGCGCCCGCGCGCTCAAAAGCCTGGTTGACTATCAGCCGCGGCTGCTCAGTCTGTACCAGGATACGCACGGCGACTGGTTCTCCGAGCCCCTGGGCTTTCTTTATTATCTGGCCAACTGGCGCTTCTGCGAGGTAAGGGTGCCTCGCCAACCAATCAAGTCCTGGCTGTTTACCAACCGACCCGTGTTTGATAACGACTTGAAGACCTTTGTCCATCTTGGCAAGGTCGCCGACCGTTATGCAGCCGTGCTGTCCACCAAGGAATACCATTGCGAAACGACCCGTTCCGGCATGCTCAATGGGCTGCTCAAGGTGCCGCACGAACTGGTTTTCTGTCAGTCCTTTCTGTTTGAAGACAGCCGTGCCGCCACCACGGAAGTGGATCGCCAGCAGGGCAGGCTCGAATGTGCGGGCGACAAAGGTCAATCGCAGATCGACGAGCTGGATGCGCTGATGGATGACGTGACCAGCCGCAGAACCGCCATGGGATGGCATCAAGGGATAGTGATCGTCCACAGCAACAATCCACGCGATGTGGGCCATGCCTCCCCAGGCCGTCAGGCGGGTATGGAAACGGAGGCAAGGGCTGTCATCGACGTGATCGAGGCATTCGACCATGCCAACATCGAGATCGTCCGCGAGATGTCGAGCGCCATGGAGATTGCCTATTTCGCGCAATTCCCCGGTAACTACAGGCGACTGATCCGCAAGAAGCGCATCAATACCTACAACTTTGCGGCTTTCATCGCGTTCCACAATTACACCGAAGGGCGCATGGCGGGGAGTTGGTGGGGCAGCGCCGTGACCACGCTACCCACTGAAGGCGGCTCCCGGTACGCCTGGAACTGGCATAGCTTTGGCGGTGGTATGCATTATCCACCGGGCCATACCATTTTCGTCGCACCGACAGGTACCGGCAAAAGCAGCAAGCTCAATGCGCTGATTGCCCTCAGCGACAAGTTCGGCATGGTGTATGTCATCTTTGACAAGGACGATGGCAGCTACGCCTTCATCATGGCCAATGGGGGCAGGTATATCGACCTGGTACCGGGTCTCTCCACTGGCTGGAATTTCTGCCAATTGCCCGATACCCCCCTGAACCGCGCGTTCATGCAGTCGCAGCTTGAACTGATGCTGTTCGAACTCAGCCCGGAGGGACGACGCGAAGAAGCAGAGGATGGTGACCTGGAGAAGATCAATCGGGCGGTCGAAGGCAACTACCGGCATCTCCCCGAAGACCGGAAACTGGCCAACCTCGCCCAGTATTTCGGTGATCCCGGTATCAGCCGCCTTCGCCGCCGATTCGATCAATGGCTGCCGGGTGGAAAGTATGCGGGTGCGTTTGATAGTGACAGCGACACCTTGTCGTTCTCTGGTGCCCGTTACTTCGGCTTTTCGATGACACAGGTCTTCGCCACCAAGGATGATCGCTATATCACGGCGATCCAGGACTACATCCGCCACCGGATAGCCGCGTTTCAGCGTGCAGGCACCCGCCTGATCATCACGTTTGAAGAGGCCCAGACGCTGCTGAAGCACCCTGATTCGCGCGCCCAGATCGATGAATACCTGGAAACCGCACGCAAGAACGACACCATCATCATCGGCATCACGCCGAACCCGGCGGCTTTCCATTTGTATGGGACGGATGCGTTCATCCGCCAGAGCGCGACCAAGGTCTATCTGGCAAACCGGGGCGCCAAGGCCGAGGACTATTGCGATCACTATGGCGCATCGACAGCGCACCTGGAGCTGCTACGAAGCTGGTCCCCTGACGATCACAATATGTTGATCACCCATGAGGGAAAAACCGTGGTCGCCCACCTGGATTTCAGTGCACCTTCGCCGATGGCCCGGTTTCTGCCCCTGTTGAGCAGCAATAGCAACGCGCGCATCGCCATTGAGGCGTTGATGTCCGAAGTCGGTACCGCCCCACAGCATTGGGTGCCGATCTATATGGAACGCCATATACAGCAAGATCGGGCAAGGTTGGCTTCATGGAGAAAACACACATGAAACTCCCTATGCATCGCGCTGTTGTCGCCATCGGTATTGGGATCGGGCTTTTCGCCCAGTCCAGTGCAGCCGGCGTAGCGGTCTATGATGCGACCGCCAATACGCAACTCTACAAGCAGCTCTATCAGGCCTATCTGCAGGTCAACTTACTGCGCTCGCAATATGAAGCCATCAAAGGCGCATACGGGATGGGCAACCTTAAACAACAGGAACTCAACAAGGTGGTAGAGCAAATGCCACCCTCCTGGCGTGAGGTGGTGAGTCTACAGCGTTCCAAAGGCCAGATGCGCCAGGCCGACTACTACCGCCGGCTGCTGCAGGTCATCGAGAAAAATGTCTTCCAACAAGGCGATCGCCAATCATCTGCTATCCGGCTTAGCCAGGACAATACCCATGCCGCCTTTACCGCCACTGACGAACTCTATGCCGTACTGGGTGAACATCAACGGAACGTCATGGCGCTAACTGGCCAGATTGAGTCGGCACCCAACATCAAAGCGGCCATGGATCTCAACACGCGGTTGCAGGCCGAGCTTGCCATGGTGCAGGTCTCTTCCAGCCGTCTGCAGGTGATCCAGAATCAGCTGAAGGCAACCGAGCTAAACAATCAGAACCAGTCGACGATCGATCGCCGTCTCAACTTCAAATACAACCCGGCGTTCTCTTACCGAGGTGGCCAGCAATGAAGCCCCTGTTCCTGTTCATCTGCGTATTGATACTGAACGCCTGTGCCACCCAGCCCCCCAAGCCGGTCAACTGTACGGATGCCGGGGGACCGTGCGCTCGCCGCTCCTTACCCAACAACGGGCCGGTATACAGCTAGGCAAGACGGCCATGTCGCTTCCTTCGGTAGTGATCCACGCCTACGACGTGGAACTCGCGAACTTTGTCACCACAACCTGGGGACAGGTCGCTGTGATTGTGACGCCATGGATACGCAGCATGGCCATCATCCTCATTGCGCTCTATGGATACGGCCTGCAGTCGGGCAAGATTCAAGCCCCCGTCCCGGAGGCGATGCGCACCCTGCTTACGATCGGTCTGGTCACCCTGGGCGCCACGCAGTGGGAGTGGTTCCTCTATATCAACGACATCGCCAACCACGGCGACGATGCATTTCTGCATGTCTTTCTGGGTAGCCATAGCGCCGGGGCGGGTCTGGATGCCTTCTTTGATCGCGGCATGGATACCTGTTTCGCGATCTTTGCCAAAGCAGGTACCTATGACTTCGCCTTATATGGCCTAGGGATCATCGTGTTCCTGGCCACGCTGATTCAATCTGCCATGGCCATCTTCATCATTCTGGAAGCCAAGATCATGTCTGCGATGCTGATTGCCTTTGGTTCGATCTTTATCGCGATGTTCCTATTCCAGATGACCCGGGCCATTTTCATGAACTGGCTGCAAAGCCTGCTGGGCTTTCTTTTCATGAAAATCCTGGCTTTTGGGGTACTCGCGATTTCCCTGCGCGTGTTCAAGCGCATCGTTCCCGATGAAACCCTGTTCTCCGAGCAGGCACTATCACCGGAAGCGATGCAGGGCGGTGTACTCCCCTTGCTTTTGATGATGGCGGTCATTTGCGGCTTGCTGTGGAAGGTTGGTGGCATCGCCGCACGCCTCTTCAATGGCATGGCAGCAGATACGGGTGCTTGGGGTGGCTTATCCAAAGCCGGCAGATCCCTGGCCAATCTTGCCCGTGGTGCAAGGTCCAGCAGTACCAGGCGCCACCAGAACAGAGCGCACCAGGAGCTATTGGATGCATTGAAGTACAAGCGGACCAAGCGATAGCCCACCATGATGCCTAAGCCAACCGTGCTGAACGATCCCAAAGCGAGTGAATGGGATTACTCGACCAACAATGCGGCAGCCGTAGATCGAAACCGTTGGTTTATCGCCTTTCTCATCATGGCTTCCCTTTGCTGCCTGCTGGCTGTTGCCTGGATCATGCGCGGATCCATGGAACAAGTGATTCCCGTCATCCTGCATATGGATTACCGGAACGGCACCGTCGTATCCGTCAGTAACCCCCGGTCCAAGGACGACCTGACCCCGAGCGAACGCGAGGCAATTGCCATGGAGCGGGCAAGCACCCTAGTGATGGCGCGGGAAACCTGGGACAAAGCCGACCAGCTTCACCGCGATGCCTTGGTCCATGCCCTGTCATCCGAACAAACGTGGCAGTCATACCAGGCAGACGAAAAAGCCGAGAACAGCCGTGCCGTCAAATTCGCGGACAAATACCGTGTCGAAGTCGAGTTGGGCACCGTCACGCCCTTGCCGGACGATCCCAACACGATCCAAGTCCGCTTTGTCACGACCGTCATCGATTTCGGCAACGGGCAACGCGGCCAGCGCCAGTACAAGCTGGCCACCATCAGCAGCACCTATGCATCCGGCAAGCTCGACTATGCCACGGCATTGCTCAACCCCCTCAACTGGCGATCCAAGCGTTACCGCGTCGACAAAGATCCGAATCGATGAAACTCCCGGCGCTCTACCTGTTCGCTGTCGTTGCCAGCCAAGCTGCGATGACCGTTGACGCAGCCGAAGCGTGCACGCTCGCGGCAGAAGGCCGCATCCGGTCCTGCGCCTATTCCTCAGACCGCGTCTTTACGATCTTTGCCGCCTTTGGCCGGGCAGCGACGGTCGAGATTGAGGAAGGGGAAAACGTCCGCTATACCGCCCTCGGCGACTCCATAGGGTGGCAGAGTTTTACCTTGAAGGGTGTCCCTGGCTCACCCGTCCACATCAAGCCATCAGAGGCGGGCAACATCGACGGCAGCCGATCTCCCTCAACGAACGTCACCATCGTCACCGACCGCCGCAAGTATTACATCGAGGTCCAATATTCCTCGGCCAAGACGGCAACCTATGGCCTGCGCTTCATCCATGACAAGTTTCCAACGGTTGCGCTACCCACCGCGATGAGGGTGGACCTGCCGACGGAAACCAGCCAGGCGCAGCAAAGTAAGTCCGCACCATTAGCGCTGGGGGAAGGAAATATCGAACCGCCATTCATTCAGGAAGGGAGCCTTCGCGCCTCCGTGACTGGCAATGCAACGCGCCCCCCAACGCCCAATGATCCGATCACTGCCTGGAACTGTGATTATTCGGTGGCCGGTACTTACAACATCGAGCTCGTTCGGGTCTGTGACAACGGTTTATTTACCTACTTCCAATTCGCCGAGGGGGCGGACAAGCCGGCCATCTTCATTGTCGGGCCGGGTGGAGAAGAGATTCTGGCGGATGTAGAGCCTGACGGACGTCGCTATGTCATTGCCAAGAATGTGACCAGCCAATTCATCCTGCGCATCGGCAATGAAGCGCTGTGCGTCTTCAACGAGTCGCGGAAACTCCGTCAAAAGATGCACCCGATGCCACGCCGTGACCAACGCTCACAAAGGGTTGCAGGCCATGACCGATAACCCTGAATCGAACAACGCGCTGAATGAGCGTGAAGCGGCAATGGAGGCGTTACCTTCTCGGCCAGCTGGCCAGGCAAAGCGGGGACGTCCACAGGACAGTCGAAGTTGGCTCTCCAACGCGTTATGGATAGGTGGTGTAGGCAGCTTGCTACTGGGTGTGTGGTACCTGGATGAAGTGAAGGAAAACAAAAAAGCCGCCAAGGAAGCGGAGGTCGTATTACCCGATCCGCCTGCAGAAGGCACGACGGCTGTCGCTCCCCTGCGTGCCGGCCATACTGCTGCGAGCAGACTGGAGACTGTCGGCGAATTACCTGCACCCAAGCGCAACCTTGCCCTGGCAGACAGTAGCATGCCTGATGCGCAATACAGCGGGGATAGCGCAGCACAGGATCAAGCAGCGAGTCAGGCTGCGCGGGAAGCCCAACAGAAGGCGCAGCTGCTACGCGAGACACGCCTGCGCTCTGCGATCGCGATTTTCCCGGAAGGGGACAAATTGGATTTGCCCGCCGGCGCCTCCACGGAAGGCAACGCAAGCTATGGCCAGGGCGACTTCCCGCCCATGCCCCCCTTTTACGCGCAAGGCCAGCCCCCCTCAGTAATACCGGCAGCGCAAGAAAGCGTGATAACTGACGACACATCACGTAGCAATAGACCAGCCAAGATGCAGACCGGAGGTTTTCCTGCCAATGCCAGTGTTCGCAAGCTACTGAATCTTGAATTCACTGCCTTACAAGGCAAGATGATTGATGCGGTACTGGAAACACCAATTCAATCCGACAATTGTGGTTCTGTCAGGGCGATGGTCACCTCACCCCTTTACGCCGAAAAGGGAGACCGTCAGTTGCTACCTTGGGGCACGCGCCTGATCGGCACTTGCAATGCTGCCATCCGGGCAGGGCAAGTGAGGATCTACATCGTCTGGCTGCGGGCAGTGACGCCGCAGGGCATCGACGCCATGATCCACTCCGATGGAGCAGACGCGCTGGGTCGCGCAGGCATTCCTGCCCATGTAGACAATCATTTCTGGCGTATCTGGTCGACATCGGCCGCGCTATCGATCATTGGCGCCGGTGCCGCCACTTCAGGTCGTAACAATGAATCCCGCGGTGCAGCGCACTATTCCGCTCAGGTGCAATCGTCCTTTGCCAATACGGCGCAACAGACGCTCTCCAACAACCTGAACATCCCGCCGACTTTGAGCGTGAACCAAGGTATGCGTATCAAAGTGTTTCTACAGCTGGATCTGGATTTGAGCAACGTCCTGCAGGATAGTGGCCCACCATGAATCCCGTGCTCAGCATCCGCAAGGATGAGCGATGCCCTTCATAAACCAATTCAATGCGGCACTACGTACCCATCTCCGCCCATTTAGCGATGCCCTCGATACGGAAAATGTGAACGAGATCATCGTCAACCGACCCGGCGAATACTGGATGGAAAAGGTCGGCCACAGCGGGATGCAACGATTCGAGGTCAACGCTGACATGCGCTGGATGGTTGAATTGGCCAATCTGATTGCCGAATTTACCAAGCAGTCTGTGGGTCAAACACAACCACTGCTGAGTGCAACCCTGGGCGATGGTGTCCGGGTGCAGATCGTGATGCCCCCGGCGACCAAGGCAGACTATTTTCTGCTGTCGATTCGTAAGCCAGCAATACTGAACCTGACCCCGAGCTGGTATGACGAACGAGGTGCCTTCCGTTCGGTCAATCAACTCGGCGAGAAAAAGGAAAAGCTACGCGAAGCACTGAGCACGCTGTACCTGGCAGGTGACTGGCATGCGTTTTTGAAGCAGGCCATCCAGGGACGACAGACGATCCTGGTTTCCGCTGGCACCAATGCCGGCAAAACCACGTTCATTAACACTTGGCTCAAATACATCCCATTGCACGAGCGGCTGGCAACCATCGAGGACTCGCCTGAGCTACGGCTACCGCACGAGAATATCGCCCCGCTGTTCTTCTCACGCGGTAGCCAGAACGCCGCGAAATACAACGCGAATGATCTGCTGAGTGCCTGTATGCGTCTGCGGCCCGATCGCATCATCTATGGCGAGATCCGTGGACCGGAAGCGTACAGTTTTCTGAGCGGCGCCATTTCTGGCCATGATGGTTCCGTGACCACGATCCATGCCAACAGCTGTGAGATGGCTTACGAGCGTATGGCGATGTTGGCGCTGGAAGCCCTGCCCAATGCAAACCGCGATTTCATGCTCGCGTTCGTCAAACAAGCCATTCCTATCATCGTCCAACTTGACTATCGAAACGGGGAACGCTTTGTCAGCGAGATACATTTTGATCCATTACTGTCTTAACGCTGTCGCCCTGTCACTCATTGCGGCTAATGCCTGGGCTATCGCGCCGAAACTGCAGGTTGATCCGGTGATTCAGTCGCAACGCGACACGTTACGGCGCGAGATTTTGCAGAACGAAATCATCGAAGAGCAAAAGCTGGCGGAAAGAGCACGGGCAGCCATGGAGGAAGCGATTGCCGCTGGCGACGCGGCGGCGGCCAGACAGTTGCAAAACAATGCCCGATTGCACCTGAAGAATATTGACGAGATCACGCGGGAAATAGGGCTGACAAAGGCAACAACGCAGACTAAAGCGATGGATTCCCTATTCCACAAACCTCAACTTACACCAACGCCAACGTTGCAACAGCTTGGCGTTCCAACTTGGGTGAATTTCCCCCAGGAGTAACTTTCTTATGGGTAACAACGTACTCACGCAATCCCTCAGCGGCGCGATGCGGATTGCAGAACGGATCGGTCTGATAGCGCAAGATTGGGAAGTGAGCGGCACGGTGAGCCGTATCGGTTTTGTTCCACATTTCAAGGCAGCCCGTCAGGGCTACTACATTGTCCTGCTCAATGAGCCGTTGGAATTGATCCGCATCCCAACGGCAAACCTTGCCAACGCCTATATCGAGGCACTGGCACTCACCACACCGGGTGATGAAGTCAACATGGTGATTTCTGGCAACCAGCAAGCCATTGTAGAGGGCAATGCCAAGATGATCGCTTTTACCAACCATATGCTGGTTGGTGACCTTGAGCGCTTATAGAGTTGCCATGATCCCAATGGCGAATAACTCCGCAATTAATCAAATATTTGCGTAGGGTCTGTTGACGTTTCACATCGGTAGCCATAAAAAACCACTGGCTATGGAAACCATGCTCTCGTCGATCCTCTTCAACTGGTCAAACCGGAATGCCACTGCCCGGTAATACTTCAGCCCTGCAAAGGCGTCTTCAACCAGATGCCGGAGCGATACCACCCTCTGTCCAGATCCACATTGCCCTTCACCGAGTTGCGCCTCCTGGGTATCACTGCTTGAGCACATTGTGCTTCGATCTGTTCTCGGATGTACTCACTGTCATCGCCTTTGCCATCCAGGATGACCTTCTCGCATCTTGCCGTTGATTTCCTGGTTGTCAGTGCTGGATAACTCCGGTCATTTGGTCTTCTTCAAACGAATATATTGCGCACCCTGCTGAGAAAGGCAGCGGGTTTGGTGCTATCTTGCCGCGCCTTATCAGAAAACGATAAAGCACTGCATAAGTGCATGATTATTATAATGTCATTTTGTTTTTCCTCCCTGCTTTCCAGCCCTAAACC
>NZ_PDZH01000288.1 GCF_002735695.1 Chitinimonas sp. BJB300 | reverse complement strand
GCTTGGGCTGGGACTTTGGCTTAACACCCGCCTGTATCGTCACCCAGCTCACCCCACGCGGGCAGCTTCGCATCTTGCGCGAGTTCATTGCCGAGCGGATGGGCGTAGAGCAGTTCACCCGCGATGTCGTGAAACCCCAGCTTCGAGCGCTTTACCCGGAGTGGACATTGGAATGGGATGAAGACCAAGCGGAATGGGAGCAAATCACCGGCTGGGGCGACCCGGCAGGCGTGGCCGCTTCCGATACCGACGAGAAAACCTGTTTCTCGATCCTACGGGACGAGGGCTTGGACATTACGCCGACCCGAACCAATGCCCCGATAGCGCGGATTGGGGCAGTAGAAAGCTTTCTGGTGCGCATGGTTGATGGTGAGCCTGCACTGTTGCTCGATCCTTCGTGCAAGACGCTGCGCAAGGGCTTCAATGGCGGCTACCAGCTACGCAAGATGCAGGTAGCAGGGGAAGAGCGGTTTACCGAGAAGCCGGACAAGAACCGGTTTTCGCACCCGCACGATGCGTTGCAGTATGTGGCTTTGGGGCACAACGGCAATCCTGGCGCAGAGAAGACAGAAAGCAGTAGAGCCAAGTCCCGCAGTTCAGGGGGCTATAAGACGGCGTGATTTGCTACTTGATGAGGCGGGAAACGGCAGAAGCATACACTGCTGCATCCTCGCGCTTATCTACCGCTAAGACCAGTACGACCAATTCGTCATTTTCTACGGTGTAGACCAAGCGATAGCCCTGTTTCAGTAGCTTGATTTTGTAGCAGTTCTGTAGATTTCCATACAGCCTGGCACCAGGTACGCAGGGTTCATCCAGGCGTTTTTTGAGCAACTTACGCAAAGGCTCTTTAACTGAGCCATCCAGTTTTTCCCATTCTGCGAGTGCAGCAGGAACAAACTTCAGTCGATATTTATGTTTCTTCTCCATTTGATTAAATCGCGTCGATATCCACTTCAATCGCCCGATCCCGCTGGGCCAGACGCTCTTTCAATAAGGGCATCATGGCTACGTCCCCAGATAGTTCGAGAATGGCTTCGAAAAATGTCGGTTCGACCATGTAAAAGGCAGGCTTGTTATGGTTCAACACGGCAACCGGATTTCTTCCTGCCTCACGTAGAACCTTTGTCGGGTTCTTCTTGAAGTCAGACATGCTGATAGTGAGATGAGTCAGCAAAGTTTCCATTTTTATTACCCCTATTAAATAGCTCAAAATTTAATGCCGTAATTGGAGCTGTAATTCGATCTGTTTAGTGTAGCACTCTGTTTTTGTACAGCCAAGATGCACATGGACAAGTAACCATGGTTTAGAAAATTGCGAAATTGTGCAAACTTCGAGATTTCGCAATTTCGATTGAATTGAATCACCGGGGGCGCGCTATAGATTTGCGCCCATGAGCGCTCCCGACACAATCCAAGACACCGGCAAGGCCCAGCGACAATACGGGCTGATTCGCCACTACACCTACCTCAATGGTGATCCCTGCCTCGTTATTCGGCCTGCCTTGCCAAGGCTGGGCGCCACTGCCTTCGCTGTGCGCCAAGACGATGTCAAACAGCGCCCAATAGTTACCAGGTAACAGCGTCCAATTCTTTCCATTTACTCAGTACGTCTTCGACCCTTTCTTGCGGTGTTTGAATCGGTAGGAATCATTACCCGTTTCCAGAATGTCGCA
>NZ_PDZH01000287.1 GCF_002735695.1 Chitinimonas sp. BJB300 | reverse complement strand
AAAAAAACGAGCCGCTATTTCGATAGCGGCGTTAGTCGACGAATATGTCCGGATGGCAATCGCCAGTGTTTAGGGTGAGCGATAGAAATGTTTAAAAATAATTGGCGGCATCATTGTTGGCTCGCCCAGTTCAGGGGTGTGTTAGTTTGCCCCATTGGATAATGAGGCGGGCAAGTTGCTGATTTGTAATGGACTTAAGCAGATACAGAGCGGAACCCGCGCCGCACCGCGAACGGGACTTGCCCGTGAAAATAATTTGCGCTGACCCCCGATATATTTTTTAATACTTATCGTCGCAGGGGACAACACTGCTGAAGCACGCCTAGAACTGCGCTATCACGATGCAAGAGAAACTTTCCGACAGTACATAGCGCAGATCCATCACAAACACTGCCATACGCTTGATATCTTGGTGTTGGGCTATCATCTACAGTGGCTGGATGAGCAGCAGGCAAGAGACACCAACAGGCAGCCCAATCAAATTGAAGGTCCCACTGGTGAATTAACCCGCAATGTATCAGACGACCATGTCAACGCCAGTATTCAGGCGGTTCTACACCTTTCCCATCTGCGAGCCGCTACACCTAATACGTAGTCTCATTGGCTGTTGGTCAATCCAATAGGCTGATCATAAGCCAAGGTCACTTAATCCTGGGTGATCTAGGGGGCGACAGCCCTGTGGCCAATGAAAAAGTCGGGCCGTCTCAGTGATCTCTAGGTCGTTAATGCTAGCGTGGCGCATAGCCATCAAGCCGTTGCTATCAAACTCCCAATTCTCGTTGCCATAGGACCGATACCACTGTCCGGCATCATCGTGCCATTCATAGGCAAATCGAACGGCGATCCGGTTGTCGGTGTGAGCCCATAGCTCCTTGATCAGGCGGTAATCGAGCTCACGCTGCCATTTTCGGGTCAAAAATGTTTCTATTGCCTCTCTTCCGTTTAGGAACGTATCGCGATTGCGCCAGCGGCTGTCCGATGTATATGCAAGCGCAACTTTAGCGGGATCACGTCCGTTCCAACCATCTTCGGCGGCCCGCACCTTGATTATCGCATCGTCTCGATTGAATGGTGGAATTGGCGGACGCATAGCATGTGTGGACTCTGTCATGGTGATTCCAGAATTGAAATAGGTAGCGAAGAATGCAGACAGTACCGCTTACTTGGCGGAGACCACAGGGAAGTCAATATCTGTCTGGGCGACGTTATTGATGTAGTTAGTCAGCACATTGAGAGCGACGACCACCACTATCTCGACCACCTCTGCCTCATCAAAGCCTGCATGGCGCAGCGTGGCCAGATCGGCATCACTCACCCGGCCGCGCTCGGAAGCGACGCGGAAGGCAAAGTGTAGTGCTGCAGCCGTCTTAGCATCGCTGCTGTGGTGGTCACGGGCGGCAGCAATCTCGGCTTCAGTCATCTTGACCACATTCAGGCCCAAATAAGTGTGGGCGGAGAGGCAGTAGCTACAGCCGTTGAATTCGGCAACCGTCAAGGCGATCCGCTCACGCAATGCTGCGTCCAGCTTGCCCTTGTTCAACGCACCATTGAGTGACAGATAGCTGTCAAACAGCGCCCAATAGTTACCAGGTAACAGCGTCCAATTCTTTCCATTTACTCAGTACGTCTTCGACCCTTTCTTGCGGTGTTTGAATCGGTAGGAATCATTACCCGTTTCCAGAATGTCGCA
>NZ_PDZH01000286.1 GCF_002735695.1 Chitinimonas sp. BJB300 | reverse complement strand
CGACGGGCTGGTTGGCAACGAAAGCGCGCTGGGGGACTGCAAGCATGACTGAACTCCGATAATAAGGAGTCAATCAGCTTGGTCACTGTCCAGCGACGGCGATAGATGCTGGCCTCCGGGTATTTACCACCATCGGCGTTATAGAATCCGGACCGAGGCGGATGCTTCGATCCGGGAGTACATCGAGATCTTTTACAACTGCCAACGACGCCACGCTCGTCTAGGGAATGTGGCGCCGGCGGTGTTTGCAGAGAAATTTAACAGGCATTCTGCCTGCATTTGAAGTGGGGGCTACGTTTGTCAGGACAGGTCATACGGATTTATGCAGAAAAAGCCCTCTAATTATCGATTAAGTTCATAAAGAGAAGAAAGCAGAAGCAAGAGAAAACATGTCTTGGTGGCGAGAAAAATCAAACTTTGACGTGGGGCTTATCGGTCTAGCCTGTTTCTGCCCTAAGCTATTTACGTCCTGATTATCTGATGAGTCTATCGCTCTCGTATGAGAAGTGATTCCACCGCTTACTTGATCGATTTCCAGTAAGTTAAGTAATTGCATCAAATCTCTTTCTAGTCTTGACTGTTCAATTTGGACCACGTTAACAGGACGCTCTTAGCGCCAACAGAGGGATAACGCAGCAAGGTGTGTCGACCAATGGGTCAATCTTTAACTATGCCTGGTAGGCGAGCCGGTGGCTGACTCCCTAATATGTTACTAACTGGAGCAATTTCACCCTCCTAACCGTATCAATTCCGATGGGTTTATCTCAGCCTTTAGGAACAGTTTGCGGCATGCATCGGGGACATAAAATTGGTCTAAATGAGACCATTCCACCTGAAACTTGCGCAATTTCCTGGATGATTAATTCCTGCAATTTTTCTCTCCTATTTAATGACGTCAACAGGACTTTATTTGACAAGGCGCGAGTGTAGGTACCGCCTAGTGTGATTTTCAATGGGGCATCTGTCCCGGCATAAACGACACCAGTCTTTGAGGAAGCCCCGTATCTACTCCTGATAAAAGTTTGAGTAGACACGCGCGTTACCATTCTTTAGGGCACCTCGAAAAACCTCTCATCCATGGCATGATTCTGACATCCGAAAGTCAGCCCTCCAATCATGATCAAATCCAGTCTGTTTGCCAGTGAAGAACGTGAAGCCAAGCTTGATCAGCTGGGCGATGCGCTGAAGGTCCTGGGGACCCATGTCGATTTTACCGCACTGGCAGCAGACATTGACCGGGCAGCCCCTCGACCCAACCGCGCCCGCGGCGGCCGGCCGCCGTTTCCGACCGAATTGATGGTTCGGGTGCTGCTGGTTCAGCAATTGTTCAATCTCAGCGATGAGCAGATGGAATTCCAAAGACGTTGCAGGGCTTCTGCTTTCTGTATGTCGGTTAATACGGTCGGGCGACCCAGTTGCTTTCCTTCGGCCTTGGCACGCGCAATACCGGCATGTGTCCGTTCAATCAGTAAATCACATTCAAACTCGGCTACTGCGATCAAGACACCTGTAGTGGTCTAATCCCAACGGACGCCTCGATAGGTATATTACGGACCTAAAACAATGGGATGGACCCCACCTCTACTAACCGGCATCAAAGTGCCAAACTGGTAGTTCCAGCCACCAGTCAACGTTAAAGAGGAGTCCACCATGAAGATTATTCGAGTTGGCGTCGATATTGCAAAGTCGGTTTTTCAGGTTCATGCGGTG
>NZ_PDZH01000285.1 GCF_002735695.1 Chitinimonas sp. BJB300 | reverse complement strand
GACAGCCCGCTCGGGGTGGTGTACACATTGTTGCCGACCGAGTAGGTCGTGGAGATCGTGCGGGCGAACTCGGCCACCAGGGCGGTGTGCTTGCCCATCTGGTAGCTGAGGTTGGCGCTACCCAGGCGGTAGGGGGATAGGGGGTTCTTGTCGTCCACGAAGGAGCCACCCACCGAAAATGCTTCCCACGGTTTCACCAGCCACGAACCGCCAGCGACCCAGAAGTCTTCGCCACCCTGGTCCACTTCATAGGTGATGCGAATCGATTGCGGGTCGCCATCGGGTGTCAACGCGGCGATCGGTTGCTTGAGCAGGATGCGGCCGTCAAACGGTTCGAACGCATAGTCGGTAAAACGCGTCAGCAAGAGGGTGCGCTTGATGATGCCGGTCTGGTTCTTGTCCCGTACCACCAGTTCCACCCGCTCGGTGTTCTCCACCGCGCCATTGTTGCGCACGGCGTAGGGGCCCGAGGTGCCGTTGGCGGAATACTCTTCCACCACCTGTTTGAGCCGGTCGCGCATGGCGAAGACGTTGCCGCGCAGCCAGCCTTGGTCCAGGTGCCCGCGCACGCCGGTGGCGGTGCGGTTGTACAGCCCGAGCTTGCGCTGTTGCAGGCCGCTGTCACCAATGGCTTCGTTGCCGTCTTCGGTGGCGAAGTCACCATACAGGGCATAGCTTCTGTTGTTGTCGACGCGGACATACAGCCGGTCGGACGAGCGGGCATCGAATCCCTGGGTCGAGCTGTCGCCGTAGACCGGGTAGAACGACTCCGGTTGGATGTCCCGCATCATGCGTGAGCGGGTTTCCTTGTCCGAGTCGAACGCGGCGGTCAGCAGGGTCTGCCCTGAGATCACCCCTTTGAGGAAGAAGGCTGAGCGGGCATTGGCGTTGGCCTTGCCGTTGCTGTACTGCCGGCCCCAGGTGGTGAGCTCGCGCTCGAAGGTGTCGTTGAAGCGCGACGGTTGGATGGCGTTGGACGAGAAACTGCGCCGGCTGATCACGCCTTCGATCAAGCCCACGGCAATCATCTCGCGCAGTTCTGGTACAAAGCGGATCACCCCTTGGGCGCTGGCGTAGCCGGCAGTCACCCGCAGCTTCACGTCCTGGGCCGTCGAGGGGGCGAGCAACTGGAAGGTGGCGGTGCCGTCCTTGACTTCGACCTGGACGCCGGGCGTGACCCGATCCAGGTCGCCGCCTTGCGGACCCAATTCGTCAGTCTTCGCACCCGGCAGCAGGATCCGCCCACCGTCGGTCTCGACCGTCAGGTACTGCTTCCCGGTCATCGGCGCACCACGCAGGTCCTTCAGCTTCACGGTGACCGTGACCGCTGATTGCCCATCCGCCGGTACGCCGTCCTTGTCGGTTTCGACCACCAGTTCACCGACTCCCTTGTTCGAGCGGTAGTCGACCGGTGCCGTGCTATTGAGCCAGTGCGCGCCGTCCGGTTGGCCCCGGGTCTCCAGTTCATGCACCACGCCATCGGCTTGGGCCGACCCCGTGAGGCACAGCCAGGCCAGTTGCGGCAAACCCAGTCCCATCGCTACGGCGCTGCGCCGCATCACCCCCGGTGTACGCCGGGCTTCGCTTCTTTGGCGAGCAGTCTGTCTGTTAGCGCGCATCGCTTTCCCCCTTCTGCCGCAACTCAGTGCTTCTTGGCTTCACGATCGTCTGATTGGCGCTGTCGGTTCCCTCTCGCGGATAGTCCGGCGCTTTGCCTTTG
>NZ_PDZH01000284.1 GCF_002735695.1 Chitinimonas sp. BJB300 | reverse complement strand
GCAAGGCCTGCTCGTTCAAATGGAAAGGGACGTTCAGTTGTGCATTGGCAAACACGATGAATGGGCGAGATGTTCCTTCCCCATCCTGTTCTTCCGGCGCCGAAAGCGAACGGTTTGCGCCGGTACCGCGCTTGACGCTGGTATTTATATCCAACGAAGCACGGCCCATATATCGCCGATAGTTCAGACCCCACTCCCAGCCGCCTGTTCTGCGACGCTGGACCCCCACCTCGGCATCATTAATAAAATTTGCCGACTCTCGTTTCCAACCACGCAGTGAGGTCTGCACTTTGGAAACCCCATCCCGATATAACAGCCGGCTCAGGCTGATCTCCTGGTTGGCGCTGGTGCCGCTATAGACGTAGTCCACACTATCACCGGCAACCGACTGGTGATAGCGGTGTTGACTGGTAGTCAATCCAAACAACCAATATCCCCAGGGCACCGAGTAATGCACCGTATGACTCTTGTTCCCGCGCTTGCCCTCATCTCCGCCCCCCAGCGAGCGGGTAGCGCTGACATAGAACAAGTCGTTCAATGTCCACCAATGATCGTAAGACACCGTGGCCGACCCCATGTACTTACCAGTGCTCTTGCTGCCCGCATCATCAACTGTGAGTGCCAATCGGAATGGCGACGATTGCCGCCAGCGAACCAGCAGATCGCTCTCTCCTGGCTGCGCGTCTTTACCCTCTGCCGGCGCAATCTGGATATCCGCATCCGCGCTGGGGACGCGCTTCAGGTTTTCCAGTCCCTGTTCGATCCCACGCAGGTTGAGAACATCCCCCGGCCGCAGGGGAAGCGCATTACGCAATGTCGCCCGATGTCCTTGGGGATCGATCAAACGTAACTGGCCGACCCGGCCAAGCATCAGGGTCAGATTAAGCTGACCAGCTTTCAGGTCCTGCGGCGATGCAAGCACACGGCTGGTGACATAGCCTGCCGCAACCAGGGCGTTCTGCATGCGACCCATCACCACATTAATGCCCTGTGCGCCCAGACAGCGCCCCAACAATGGCTCACCCGGCAAACTGGCGTGCTTGAGCAGCCACTGAAAATCAGCCGAACCCTCACCAGTTAACAGAATTTGATTGACCTGGAAACAGGGACTTTCATTTGTTGGGATGCCGTCCAGTGGGGGGGCAACCGGTAAACGTTCAAGCCGGACATCAGGCCGAGACTCCTGCTGCTCACGCAGTATCCGTTCACGCTCTTGTTGCCGGCGTAATTGATCCTCTTCTGGCGTGGCTGCAATTGCCGTGGAGGCTAGCAAAATGGCTGCTGAAAATGCTGCTGTTTTAGGCTGGGAAAGCAGAGAGGTAAAACTGAATGACATTATAATAATCATGCACTTAATGCAGTGCTTTATCGTTTTCTGATAAGGCGCGGCAAGATAGCACCAAACCCGCTGCCTTTCTCAGCATGGGCCACAATATATTCGTTTGAAGTCGACCCGAAAGGTGCCAGATGGCGTGCAGAACTTGAAATACCAATCAACATCCAGCGTTTGATGGCCAGCATGGATTTAAGCACTTTTGCAGCCGATCACTACTTGCTGTCTCGATTCGTTACCCGAAACAGCGTTGCTAGGTTGCTTAAGGGCACCTCGAAAAACCTCTCATCCATGGCATGATTCTTACATCCCAAAGTCAGCCCTCCCATCATGATCAAATCCAGTCTGTTTGCCAGTGAAGAACGTGAAGCCAAACTTGATCAGCTGGGCGA
>NZ_PDZH01000283.1 GCF_002735695.1 Chitinimonas sp. BJB300 | reverse complement strand
CAAATATCCCGCAGCATCCCGCGGTTTCCTCCCTGGAGGTTTATTCAACGTCTGCCCGCTGGCGCCATCTCGCGGGCACGCTCATCGCGTATGGGCAGACGTCGAACAAACCTAAACCAAAGCTGACAGTCGATCACTTGGCGAAGTTCAGCCGTATTTCAAATTGGCAACTGTTTCGAGTAGATCAGGTCTTTCACCCCTATTACAAATACTTAGCGAACTGTATCTTCCGGATTTTGCATCGTCCAATTAAGAAGATAACGTGAAGAGAAATTTATTAAACGCCTTGCTGGCGTTTGCACTTTTGCTGACTAGCAGTGTTGGTACGTCAGTTCATGCCAACATTGAACAGTTGAAAACGCTTAACGACCAGGTTGAAACGCTATACAAACAAGGCAACTATGATCGTGCCTTAGAGGTGGCCAACCAGTCGCTCTCGCTTGCCGAAAAGTCATTTGGCCCCAATCACCCTGATGTGGCCCTCAGCCTGAACAACTTGGCATTCCTGTACGACGCCAAAGGCCAGTACGCCAAGGCAGAACCCTTGTACCAGCGCTCTTTGGCGATCGGGGAGAAGACGCTAGGCCCCAATCACCCTGATGTGGCCACCAGCCTAAACAACCTCGCAGAGCTGTACAGAACCCAAGGCAAATACGCCAAGGCAGAACCCCTTTACCGGCGCTCATTGTCGATCAAAGAGAAGGCGCTAGGCCCCAATCACCCTGATGTGGCCACCAGCCTAAACAACCTGTCACTGCTTTACGCCGCCCAAGGCAAATACGCCAAGGCAGAACCCCTGTACCAGCGCGCATTGGGGATAAATGAGAAAGCTCTAGGTCCCGATCATCCTCATTCGACCCTAAGCTTCAATAACCTGGCAGACCTGTATTACAAGCAAGGCCTGTATGCGAAGGCAGAACTCCTGTACCAGCGGGCATTGGAGAAAAATGAGAAAGCGCTAGGTCCCAATCATCCTCTTGTTGCTCTGGGGCTGAATAACGTAGCACGGATATACTTTACCCAAGGCCAATACGCCAAGGCAAAACCCCTGCTCCAGCGGGCATTGGAGATAAATGAGAAAGCGCTAGGTCCCAATCATCCTCATGTTGCTCTGGGCCTGAATAACATAGCACAGATATACTTTAACCAAGGTCAATACGCCAAGGCAGAACTCCTATACCAGCGCGCATTGGCAATTAGCGAGAAGACGCTAGGCCCCAATCACCCTGATGTGGCCCTCAGCTTGAACAACTTGGCATTCCTATACAACGCCCAAGGCCAGTACGCTAAGGCAGAACCCTTGTACCAGCGTTCATTGGCGATCAGGGAGAGGACGCTAGGCCCCAATCACCCTGATGTGGCCAACAGCCTGAACAATCTAGCTAAGCTGTATCTGGCAACAAACCGCAATAACGAAGCAGATCAACTTCAAAGGCGTGCAAAAGCCATTCTGGACGCTAAACGCTAAACATCTAACGGCTTTCGGATAGAGTACAAGTCGGAAAGGGATTTTTTCCCTTTCTGGTTACAGCCGCAAAGTAACTGTTGAAGTGTGCGTGTCCGGGCATCTTGTATTGCATGTTACTTCTAAATGTTGGACGTCCACTTTGGCCGAATTAAAGGCCAAGGCTATTGAAATCGTCAATTCCACACGCATGTACGCCGACACAAATGGGCACCTCGAATAACCCGACTTTTTGGCATTACAGCGGCGTAAGTCGACCTTGAGGTGCCTTCAGACAGCCCGTTCCGGAACTTATCACTCGTCTTGCATCTCTTTTTCCGCCCAAATTGGCCA
>NZ_PDZH01000282.1 GCF_002735695.1 Chitinimonas sp. BJB300 | reverse complement strand
CTACCATCGCCGACAAGCCCGTTGCTGTCGCCGCGCCAAACGTGCTCAGCAAATAGTCGGTGTACAAATCGAGTTCTTTGTTCTTCATGGCGACAGGTTAGCGTATGCACTGCGTAACATCAGTTAATAACAAAACTGCTCCCTATGCCGCTCTGACGTTACGCCTTACCTTGGGCGCCATGTTCCTCGCGCACGGCCTGACCAAAGTATTCGTATTCACGCTGCCCGGTACCGCCGAATTTTTCACCTCGCTCGGCATACCGGGTTGGATAGCCTACCCCATCGCAATGGCCGAGATTGGCGGCGGTGCCTTACTTATTCTGGGCGTGTACAGTCGTTGGGTAGCCATCAGCTTGGTGCCGATATTGCTGGGGGCATCCCTGGCGCACTTCCGGAATGGCTGGTCGTTCAGCAACCCCAATGGCGGTTGGGAATACCCTGTCTTCCTTTGTATCGTTGCCCTTGTTGTCATGCTGCTGGGCGATGGCGCACTGGCACTGCGTCCTAGCCGCATTCAACGCCAACCCTGATTGAGGTTCGCCATGTACCGACGTCAATTCCTGCATCAAGCCATACTCGGCATGGTCGCGGCTCACCCCGCGGCACGTGCAGCAAAGCGCCAAGCTGCCAAGGCAGCGCAAAAGATGCCGGTGATGTTTATTGGGCATGGCTCGCCGATGAATGCCATTCTCGACAACGACTTTACGCGGCACCTTGCCAAGTTGGGCCGCGACTTACCTAGGCCACGCGCCATCCTGGTGGTATCTGCCCATTGGCTGGTTGGGCAGACCCTGCTAAGCAGCAGCGCCATGCCACAGACCCTATATGACTTTGGCGGCTTTCCTCAGCCCTTGTACAAGATGCGCTATCCCAGCCCAGGCGACCCGGTATTGGCGCAGAAGCTGGCGCACGAGTTGCATGAGGGAAAAGCCGATATCGACGAGCAACGAGGACTCGATCATGGGGCTTGGACCGTGCTGCACCATATATATCCGCAAGCGGATATTCCAGTTGTACAGCTCAGCCTGAATAGCCAATTGTATCTGCGCGAACACTTGGAATTGGCCAATGAATTACAGGCGCTACGCAACGAACAGGTACTTATCCTCGCCAGTGGCAACATCGTGCATAACCTACGCTTGATCGATAGCACGCCAGGGGTATCAACCTATGAATGGGCGCTGGCGTTTGACGAACTGATCAAACACGCATTGCTTCAGCACGACCTGACTCAGCTACTGGGTGAAGACCGCAGCAAACACTCCTTGTGGCACATGGCCCACCCTACGCTGGAACACTATCTGCCGCTGCTATATGCCGTCGGAGCAAGTACTGCTGACGACGCAATCGATTTCCCGTTCGAGGGCTTTCATGACGCGTCACTGTCGATGCGGTCGGTACGATTCGGCTGAATCATCAGTCAGGCCAAGCCATCTGCTCGGCCAGGTAATCAAGAAAGCAGACTATCCGCGAAGAAAGCTGGGTATTGCGGTAGTACACCGCGTGAATGGGCTGGCTTACCGGCAATGTTTCCGCTACCAATACCTGCACCAACTCACCGCGCTGCCGGTGTTGCCACGTCAGAAAATCGGAGAGGCAAACCAAGTCAGCCCCACCCAGTGCCAATTGAAGTAAGGTTTCTCCGCTCGACGCCGCCATGCCTGGTTGAAAGCGGCGATTGCCGCCATTGGTGCAAGCGAAATCAGTAACTGATGTTACGCAGTGCATACGATAACCTGTCGCCATGAAGAACAAAGAACTCGATTTGTACACCGACTATTTGCTGAGCACGTTTGGTGCGGCGACAGCAACGGGCTTGTCGGCGATGGT
>NZ_PDZH01000281.1 GCF_002735695.1 Chitinimonas sp. BJB300 | reverse complement strand
TGGAGAGTAGCGGCAGCGATCTCAGTTTCCTGATACGCGCTGCCGCCCTCGCAGAACCGGACTTGGAGCGTTACACCATCCGGCTCCCAGTTTGAGTCATCCACGGTAGTGACGGGTAGAGGTTGTGAACAATACGTGTCCGAGGTAGATAGCCTTCCATTGCCTCGCCGAACTGCTTCCAATTACAACTTCGGCGTTGGCTTCGGCGATTCAGCCATTTAAACAAGAGCCTTTGTACTTGTTGCCGGTACTGCCGTAGGCTCCTGCTGTTTCCACTTACCCCAAAATACTGGATATGGCCTTGAAGATGCCGATAGGCATATTCCATCATGGCCTTGCCACCACGAACCCTCAAACTTGCCAAGCGTACATTCAGTTCTTTGAGTTTCTTCTGAATGCGTTCCCGCTGTGTCTTATGTCCCACCACAAAGTTGCCCTTGCGGCTCCGACCCACGTAGTGCGTGACGCCTAGGAAATTGAAAGTTTGTGGACGACGATGCCCATCCTGTTTGCAACGCCTCTGCGCCAAGTGCCCAAACCGAAGAACGGCTGTTTTACTAGGTTCCGCTTCCAGGTCAAATTGGGCTAGCCGCGTCTTTAACTCTTGCAAGAATCGTTTAGCATCACTTTCCCATTGGAAGCAGGCGACAAAATCGTCCGCATACCGCACTAGTTGTGCCGTACCGCGACATGTCTTCGCGTAGCGTTTCTCAAACCACATATCCAATACATAGTGCAGATAGATATTGGCCAGCACTGGTGAAACCAATCCTCCTTGGGGCGTACCTTGCTCACTGGCACTGATGATGCCATCTTCCAGCACCCCGGCCTTGAGGAAACGATCGATGATTCGTAGCAGTCTCGTATCTGAAATTCGATGTGCTAGGAAACGCTTCAAGTGGTCGTGGTTGACGTTATCAAAGAATCCCTTGATATCTGCTTCTACGATCCACTGTGTGCGCTCCACCGTAATGATTTCCGTCAGGCGTTTCAGCGCTTGATGCGCATTGCGTCCCGGACGGAATCCATACGAGCATTCTCGAAATTCGGGTTCCCAGATCGCCTGTAAGATCAGACTCGTCCGATCTTGCACGATTCGGTCCTCAAAACTGGGAATGCCCAATGCGCGGCGACCACCGTTCGCCTTCGGTATATACACCCGCCTCACCGGCTTTGGTCGATACCCTAAACGGCGTACTCTGGCAGACAGATCGACTAGCCTTCCAACCAATCCGGCTCCGCCATATTCCGCCTTGCGCACCCCATCCACTCCAGACGCCTTGTTTGCTGCTTGGCGCTCGAAGCTCGCGTTTAACCCATCAGGATCGAACAGCATCCCTAGCAGGGAGTTGTAATTTCGCTGCGGGCTCTCACGCGCCCACTGTGTGAAACGAGTAAGTTGTGTTGTCATGAACATAGTCCGCTCAGTGTCGGGTCATGTATCCCTTACCCGTTATCTCAAACCGATACCCCTTGGCTCCGTCCGCATTACCAGACTTCTTCGCTACTATGGGTATCTCCGACTTCCGATAGCCTCCGCCTCCTTCCTCGCTGGTTAGGCTTGTTGGGAGGTGCGCTTGCGCGCCGACTTTCGGATCTCCTTGGTTACGGCATAAACTCAATGTAAAGCTCGATACGGACTTAGATCCCGGGATGTTTGCCACAACTTGCCTAAGCGCCGTGGCAACTGTTGCCTGCTAGTAGGAACAGACTATCGGCCATATCCAATGCGGTCATTTCGGGACTCGATCCTTCAGGGTCAGCATGACCTGTTACCTTTGCGCCTCGCTTTCTTTCGTGCCTACGCATCAAACATATCGTTACCGATATGCCTGCAAGGCTCGATACCAGGCTCGTGGCTAGCGATTACCTGGACGGGATTCCCACCCGCTAGTTTATGCAGCATTGCCAAGCCGCAAC
>NZ_PDZH01000280.1 GCF_002735695.1 Chitinimonas sp. BJB300 | reverse complement strand
TGGGCGAAGTGCCGATGGCAGCCGACACCTTTGTGGATCGCCTGGAACAGGCCAATGAAGCCTTGGCCACCAAGGGCTTTCTGCCACCCCCGCCTGACCTGCAAGGGCTCACCGCCATGCCCAACGGTATTTTGGCGGGCTTTAGCGGGCACCACCTGTATTTCTGTGAACCCTATCTACCCTACGCTTGGCCCGATAAGTACCGTCTGACCAGCGACTACCCGATTGTGGGCTTGGCGGCGTTTGGGCAATCGCTGTTGGTGGCCACCACGGGCCACCCGTATATCGTGACCGGTATCGACCCGGCCAGCATGAGCATGGATGGCTTACCGAGTTTGCTCGGTTGTGTCGCCAAACGCTCCATCGTGTCAACCGGCGATGGGGCGTTGTATGCCAGCGCCAGCGGTTTGCAGGGCGTGGGCATGGCGGGTAGCCGGCTATTGAGCAATGAAGCCATGCGCACCGAGCACTGGCAGGCGCTCGACCCGGCCAATATGACGGCCGTCTGGCATGAAGGGCGCTATATCGCCTTCACCCCAAACGGGGGCGTGATTCTGGATAACGCCGGACGCTTTACCACCTTGGCGGGCTTGGGTGCGTCTGCCGCGTATATCGACCCGTTGAACGGCGCGCTGTATATCGTGACCGGGGGCCGTTGTTTGCAGCGCTTTGAAGCCGGTGCGCCCTTATCGTTGCGCTGGCGCTCGAAACAGTTCTCGATTGGCGCCGGCTTTGTGCCGCCTTTGGCCCGCGTCAATGCACGGACTTACCCCATTACCTTCACGCTGCTGATTGACGAGGTGGTGCGCCACACGCGCCAAGTGACCAGCGCCGAACCGTTCCGGTTGCCGGCAGCACTGCGCGGTGAGGTACTGGCGCTCGAAGTCAGCGGCGCGGTGAGCGGTCTCAAGTCTATGGGTGTCGGCTATGCCGTCAAGGAGTTGGTCCATGGCTAAGCTACCTGCCATTCCCAGCATTCCGGGCAATATCGACCCGGCCTTATTCAAGATACTGAGCCCTATCAAACAGGCATTGGAAAGTGGCGCATTCAACAAGGCATTGAGCAATGCCGACAAGCCGCCTGTATTGCCACACGACAGCGGCCCGGTGACGCCGGAGGATTTGGTCAATGCCGGCTTGCCGGAGGAATGGCTCTCCACGGTGCCGCCCCCGATGCCAACGGGCCTCGCGCCCATCGGGGCAATCGGTTACAACCTGGTGCGCTGGCAATGGCCCACCTACGGCAACCATGCCCATACCGAAATCTGGCGTGCCACCGCCGATAATTTCAGTTTGGCGACGCTGGTGGCCATGTCGCCCAGCTCGACCTATATGGACCCGTTTGATACACCGACGCAGGCGTATTACTGGGTCCGGTTTGTGTCCAAGACCGGCTTAAAAGGCCCGTATAACAGCCCGACCGGCAGCGTGGCGAAGTCGCGCCCGTTGATTAACGGCATCCAGCCCGGTGAGATTACGCAAGACCTCTTGGCCGCTAAATCGGTGCGCGCCTTGCAGGTTGATACCTTGGACCTTGTGACCAATACGGCGATCACAGGCGAGCTGGTGGCCAACAGTGGCTTCGTGGACAAGCTGACCAGCAATACGGCCTTTATCGAGGGCTTGACCGCGAATAATGCTTATATCCAGTCCTTGACAGCCAAGGCGGCGTTTATCCGTTCGGTGCGCGCCAATGTGCTGACGGCCAATAGCATCACCGCCAATATGATCGATAGTCGCGGCCTGACCGTGCGCGATGCAGCCGGTAATGTGATCCTGGGCGTCGGTTCGCCGCTGCCGGTTGCCTATGCCGATCCGGGCTTGCGCAATGACCGGCAGGAATGGTCACAGGTCAATAATCGGCCTGCCGAGGATGCCATCCGCAACAACCTGATTGATGTCAGTTGGTGGCGCCGCGATGGACCGA
>NZ_PDZH01000279.1 GCF_002735695.1 Chitinimonas sp. BJB300 | reverse complement strand
TGGGCGAAGTGCCGATGGCAGCCGACACCTTTGTGGATCGCCTGGAACAGGCCAATGAAGCCTTGGCCACCAAGGGCTTTCTGCCACCCCCGCCTGACCTGCAAGGGCTCACCGCCATGCCCAACGGCATCCTGGCGGGCTTTAGCGGCCACCACCTGTATTTCTGCGAACCCTATCTCCCCTACGCCTGGCCTGATAAATACCGTCTGACCAGCGATTACCCGATTGTGGGCTTGGCGGCGTTTGGGCAGTCGCTATTGGTGGCCACCACGGGCCATCCCTATATCGTGACCGGTATCGACCCGGCCAGCATGAGCATGGATGGCTTACCGAGTTTGCTCGGTTGTGTCGCCAAACGCTCGATTGTGTCCACCGGCGATGGGGCGCTGTATGCCAGTGCCAGTGGTTTGCAGGGCGTGGGCATGGCGGGTAGCCGGCTATTGAGCAATGAAGCCATGCGCACCGAGCACTGGCAGGCGCTCGACCCGGCCAATATGACGGCCGTCTGGCATGAAGGGCGCTATATCGCCTTCACCCCAAACGGGGGCGTGATCCTCGATAACGCCGGACGCTTTACCACTTTGGCTGGCTTGGGCGCCTCTGCCGCCTATATCGACCCGTTGAACGGCGCGCTGTATATCGTGACCGGGGGCCGTTGTTTGCAGCGCTTTGAAGCCGGTGCGCCCTTATCGTTGCGCTGGCGCTCGAAACAGTTCTCGATTGGTGCCGGCTTTGTGCCGCCTTTGGCCCGCGTCAATGCACGGACTTACCCCATTACCTTCACGCTGCTGATTGACGAGGTGGTGCGCCACACGCGCCAAGTGACCAGCGCCGAACCGTTCCGGTTGCCGGCTGAACTACGTGGCGAGGTGCTGGCGCTCGAAGTCAGCGGCGCCGTCAGTGGTCTGAAGTCCATGGGTGTCGGCTATGCCGTCAAGGAGTTGGTCCATGGCTAAGCTGCCCGCCATCCCCAGCATTCCGGGCAATCTGGACCCGGCACTCTACAAGATACTGAGTCCGATCAAGCAGGCCCTCGAAAGTGGCGCGTTCAACAAGGCATTGAGCAATGCCGACAAGCCGCCCGTGGTGCCGCATGACAGCGGGCCGGTGACGCCCGAAGATTTGGTCAATGCCGGCTTGCCCGAGGAATGGCTCTCCACGGTGCCGCCCCCGATGCCAACGGGCCTCGCGCCCATCGGGGCAATCGGTTACAACCTGGTGCGCTGGCAATGGCCCACTTACGGCAACCATGCCCATACCGAAATCTGGCGTGCTACAGCGGATAACTTCAGCTTGGCGACGCTGGTGGCCATGTCGCCCAGCTCGACCTATATGGACCCGTTTGATACACCGACGCAGGCGTATTACTGGGTCCGATTTGTGTCCAAGACCGGCTTAAAAGGCCCGTATAACAGCCCGACCGGCAGCGTCGCCAAGTCGCGCCCGTTGATTAACGGCATCCAGCCCGGTGAGATTACGCAAGACCTCTTGGCCGCTAAATCGGTTCGCGCCTTGCAGGTTGATACCTTGGACCTTGTGACCAATACGGCGATCACAGGCGAGCTGGTGGCCAATAGTGGCTTTGTCGATAAGTTGACCAGCAATACGGCCTTTATCGAGGGTTTGACCGCCAATAACGCCTATATCCAGTCCCTGACCGCCAAAGCCGCGTTTATCCGCTCGGTACGTGCCAATGTGCTGACGGCCAACAGCATCACGGCCAATATGATCGACAGTCGCGGCCTGACCGTGCGCGATGCGGCCGGTAATGTGATCCTGGGTGTCGGTTCGCCGCTGCCCGTTGCCTATGCCGATCCGGGCTTGCGCAATGACCGGCAGGAATGGTCACAGGTCAATAATCGGCCTGCCGAGGATGCCATCCGCAACAACCTGATTGATGTCAGTTGGTGGCGCCGCGATGGACCGA